>JASLEW010000348.1 GCA_030150965.1 Thermoanaerobaculia bacterium
CGCCGGTGCCGGCCTCGGCCGGCACCGGCGCCGCGGCGGCCAACGGCAGCGACCCGGCCGCCGCCGCCGAGGAGATCCCGCCGTGCGAGGAGTGCGGCCGGCCGATGGCGCTGCGCCGCAGCCGCTTCGGCACGTTCTACGGCTGCACCGGCTATCCCGAGTGCAAGGGGATCCGCAAGATCGGGCCGCAGACCGAGGCGCCCAAGCCCACCGGCGTCGCCTGCCCGGAGTGCGGCAAGGGAGAGATCGAGGAGAAGCGCTCGCGGCGCGGCAAGACCTTCTTCTCCTGCAACCGCTACCCGGACTGCAAGTTCGCGCTGTGGAACAAGCCGGTGCCCAAGCCCTGCCCCGACTGCGGCGCGCCGTTCCTGCTCGAGAAGACGACCAAGAAGACGGGCACCCGCCTGATCTGCAACACCGAGGGCTGCGGCCACTCCGAGCAGGTCGAGCCGGCCGCCTGAGCCGGCCGGCGGCGCCGGACGCCGCAGGGCCGGCACCGCCCGCAGGCCGGACGGCTCCGCCGGACAGCGGCAGGCAGGCGCCGCGTTCCGGTCCCGGCGGACCGCGGCTCAGCCGGCCGGCGGCCAGTCGCCGAGCAGCCGGCGCAGGGTGACGATCTGGCCGACGTGATAGGCGTTGTGGTCGGCGGCCAGCATCACCTCGCGCAGCAGGGTCTGCCCCTTGCCGTGCGCGAACGGCTTGAACAGGTCCGACGCCGGATCGGTCGCCAGCCGCTCCATCGCCTCCAGGTCGGCCTCGACCGCGGCCACCGCCGCGTCCCAGGCGGCCGCGTCCGGCGGCTCGGCGGCGCCGTTGGCCGGCCAGTAGCCGTCCGGCCAGGCCGGCGAGACGTGCGCCGGATCGCGGCTGAACTCCAGGATGTCCGAGAGGGCGAGGCGGATGTGCTCGAGCAGCTGCCACAGCGAGTGCTCGACGCCGTCGGGCCGGGCGCCGCGCAGCCCCGGCGGCACGTTGCGCACCGCCGCGGCGAAGCCGACGTGCGCGTGCTCGCCGCGCAGCAGCTCGCCCAGCTGAAGACGCAGGATCAGGTCGGTGTTGGTTTCGCTCATGGGCGGATCCTTGCACGTTCCCCGGCGGCGAAGCCACCGCCCGGGACGGCCGCCAGCCGCGCCAGGGCTGCCAGGGGCTCCGCGGACGGCAGGACAGGCTCGCACCGCGGCCCGCGGCGCCCCGCCGGCGGCCGAGGCGCCCGGCACCGCGGCCCGTCCCAGCGCCTGTCTCGCGCCCTGGCCGGATGGCACTCTTATATCAGTGAAGGGGCGCGCACCGCGGCGCCCTGCCGCGGAGCCCGCAGGTGATCCTGATCCTCAGCCAGACCGTGCATGAGCCGACCACCGAGCTCGTGATGGACTGGCTCGAAGCGCTCGGTGCGCGCTGCCTGCGGCTCAACGGCGAGGACCTCGACGGCGGCTGCAAGGTGAGCGTCAGGCTCGACGGTGTCGACGCCAGGGGCTGCCGGCTGGTGATCGAAGAGGACCACCCGAAGAGCGCGAACGACCCGAACCATCCGAGCGATCCGAACGACCCGAGCGACGCGAACGACCCGAGCAACGCGGACGACGCGGACGGCCGCGAGCTGCCGCTCGGCGAGGTCCGCGCCGTCTGGTACCGGCGCTGGCAGCGCCACCTGCGCCACGGCGCGACGGAGATGCTCGGCCGCGATCACGGCATCGAGCAGCAGGCGCGCATCGACCTGTACCGTCATCTCAACCTGGAGCACCGCAAGCTGAGCGAGCTGCTGTTCGCGCGCCTGGCCGGCGTGCCGTGGCTCTCCGGGCCCCAGACCGCCAGCCCCAACAAGCTCCTGGTGCTGGAGCGCGCCGCCGCCGCCGGCCTGGCCATCCCCGCCACCCTGGTGACCACCTGCCGCGCCGAGCTGGCGCGCTTCGCCGCCGAGCACGGGGCGCTGATCACCAAGGCGCTCAGCGAGGCGCACAGCTTCCACCTCGCCGGCCGGTACCACGTCATGCACACCGAGGCGCTCGCGCCCGCGGAGATCGCCGCGCTGCCCGCATCCTTCCCTGCCTCGCTCTTCCAGGAGCTGCTGGTCAAGCGCTACGAGCTGCGCGTCTTCTACCTGGAGGGCGAGTGCCACGCGATGGCGATCTTCTCGCAGAGCGATCCGCAGACCAGCATCGACTTCCGCAACTACAACACCACCCGCCCCAACCGCACCGTGCCCTACCGGCTGCCGGAGGAGGTGGCGGCGGCGATCGGCCGGCTGATGCGCGGCCTCGGGCTCGATACCGGCTCGCTCGACCTGGTGAGGACGGCCGACGGCCGCACGGTGTTCCTGGAGGTCAACCCCAACGGCCAGTTCACCATGGTATCCAGGCCCTGCAACTACCAGCTGGAGCGCAAGGTCGCTTGCGCCCTGATCCGAAAGGCGGCCGATGGACGAGAGCGGGAGCCTCTTCGCAAGCCTGAGTGACGAGGGCAGGGAGCTGGTGCCGGTCAGCCTCCGCCTGATGCCCGGTCCCGGCGAGGTGACCGAGGATGCCCGGACCGCCGAGAGCGCCCACCACCGCTCCCGCGGCTACCATTGCTATGTCTTCCACAAGCCCATCTCCCGCTGCCTCCCCACCCGGCGGCCCTGAGGCGGTGTTCCGCCTCTTCGCCTGCTGCATGCCGGTGCGCGGCGCCCGGCGCAGCGTGATCTGCGACCTCGGCCGCCAGGAGCTGCGCCTCATCCCGAACGGGCTGCACGAGATCCTGACCGAGCACGCCGGCAAGAGCGTCGCCGCGATCAAGGAGGCCTACGGCCGCGAGTACGACCGCGAGATCGACGAGTACTTCGCCTTCCTGCTGCGCGAGGAGCTGGGCTTCTGGTGCGACGAGCCGGAGGCCTTCCCGCCGCTCGCCCTCGACTGGGAGTCGCCGCACCGCATCACCAACGCCATCCTCGACCTGGACCGCGGCTCGACGCACGACCTCGCGGCGCTGCTCGCGCAGCTCGACGACCTCGGCTGCGAGGCGCTGGAGGTGCGCTGCTACGAGCCGCTCGACCGCGGCGCCATCGAGCGCCTGCTGGCCGCCGCCGCGCGCGGCCGGCTGCGCTCGATCGAGCTGCTGCTGGCCCACGAGCCGGGGCTCGGCGAGGAGTCCCTGGTGGAGCTGTGCCGCCGCCATCCGCGCCTGGCGGGCGTCTGCGTCCACTCGGCGCCGGAGGACCGGTCCTGCCCGCCCCCCTCGCCCGGCGTCGAGGTCAGCTTCCGCCGGGCGGCGGTCACCGGACCCGCGAGCTGCGGCTGCGTGCATCCCAGCCACTTCGCGCCCAACCTCGAGACCTTCCTCGAAGCGCAGAAGCACAACACCTGCCTCAACCGCAAGGTCTCGGTGGACGCGCGGGGCGAGATCAGGAACTGCCCGTCTCTCGCCGTCTCCTACGGCAACGTCCGCGACGTGTCGCTGCACAGCGCGGTCGCGCGGCGCGACTTCCGCGAGCTGTGGGAGATCAACAAGGACCAGATCGAGGTGTGCAAGGACTGCGAGTTCCGCTACGTCTGCGTGGATTGCCGCGCCTACCTGAGCCGGCCCGAGGACCGCTACGCCAAGCCGGCCAAGTGCGGCTACGACCCCTACACGGCGACCTGGAGTTAACCCGCGGCCGGCGGCGGCGGCGCGGCTGCGCCGGCCGCTCCGCCGGGCCGCTTGCAGCAAAGGAGAGCGCGATGGACAAGAAGAAGCGCCTGGAAAGCCTCGACGACAAGCTCTTCGCCGACCTGGCGGAGAAGGATCTGCTCCGCACCGCCGGCGGCTACATCACCAGCAGCGTGAAGAACGGGGGCGGCGTCACCAACATCGGCAAGATCCACGACGAGGAGTTCGACGACTGAGGAGCGATCCCCGGCCTTCCCCTGTCCCGGCGGGGCGCACCTTCCACGGACGGTGCGTCCCGCCGGGCAGCCCGCCGCCGCACCCCATGCCCGCGGCGGGCGCTCTTTCGCCGCGCCGCACCCCGCCCGCCGCCGCTCTTCGTCCGCCGCCGCGGTCCGCCCACCGCCGCTCTCGCTGCCCCTCTTGCGCGGCTCCTTTTGCAATAATGGGCCGATGCCCGAACCGGTCCATGTGGTGGGCGGAGGCCTCGCCGGCGCCGAGTGCGCCTTTCAGCTCGCGGAGCGCGGCGTGCCGGTGGTGCTGCACGAGATGCGGCCCGGCCTGCCGACCCCGGCGCACAAGGGGGGCGACCTGGCGGAGCTGGTGTGCAGCAACTCGCTGCGCAGCGACGATCCGCTCCATGCCGCCGGGCTGCTCAAGCGCGAGATGGAGGCGTTCGGCTCGCTCGTCATCGCCGCCGCGCGCGCCGCGGCGGTGCCGGCGGGGAGCGCCCTGGCGGTCGACCGGGAGCGGTTCGCCGCCCGGGTCACCGCCGCGGTGACGGGGCACCCGGGCATCGAGCTGCGGCGCGGCGAGGTGACCGCCGTACCCCTGGACCGCGACGTGGTGGTGGCCACCGGGCCGCTCAGCTCGCCGGCCATGGCGGCGGCCCTCCAGGAGCTCCTGGGCAGCGAGTACCTCTACTTCTACGACGCCATCGCGCCGATCGTCGAGGCCGAGAGCCTGGACATGGGCCGCCTCTTCTGGCAGTCGCGCTACGGCAAGGGCGGCGGCGACGACTACCTCAACGCGCCGCTCGACCGCGAGCAGTACGGCGCCTTCCTCGCGGCACTGCTCGCCGCCGAGGTGCTCGCGCCGCACGAGTTCGAGCAGGCGGTCTTTTTCGAGGGCTGCCTGCCGATCGAGGAGCTGGCGCGGCGCGGCCCGGACACCCTGCGCTACGGCCCGATGAAGCCGGTCGGGCTGCGCGGCCCGGACGGGCGGCGGCCGTGGGCGGTGGTGCAGCTGCGCCAGGAGACGCTCGCACGGCGGCAGCTCAACCTGGTCGGCTTCCAATCGCGCATGAAGTGGGGCGAGCAGCAGCGCGTGCTGCGCCTGATCCCGGGCCTGGAGGAGGCGGTCTTCGTGCGCTTCGGCCAGATCCACCGCAACACCTTCGTCAACTCGCCCGCCCACCTCGACGCGCTCTACCGCGTGCGCGCCGCGCCGCGGGTGCGCCTCGCCGGCCAGATCACCGGCGTCGAGGGCTACCTGGAGTCGGCCGCGACCGGCCTCGCGATCGGGCTCTACCTGAGCCGCGAGCGGCTCGGCCGCGCCGCGGAGCCGCTGCCGGCCACCAGCGCCCTGGGCGCCCTGGCCCGCCACCTCACCGAATCGGACCCGCGGCACTTCCAGCCGGCCAACATCAACTACGGACTGTTCCCGGAGCTGGCGGCGGAGCCGGGCGGCAGGCCCCGGGGCGGCGTCGCCGGCCGG
>JASLEW010000351.1 GCA_030150965.1 Thermoanaerobaculia bacterium
GGCCGGGCAACCGGCGGCCCCAGCGCGCCGCCCGCGCCGCCCGCGGCACGTCGGCGAAGGACGGGTAGCTGCCGAACAGCTCGTCGCCGCCGAGCCCGGAGAGCACCACCCTGATGCCGGCCTCGCGGGCGGCGTGGCTGACGGCGAAGGTGTTGAAGCCGTCGATCGAGGGCTGATCCATGGCGGCGATCGCCGCCGGCCAGAGGCGGGCGAAGTCGTCGCGCCCCAGCCGCCGCTCGACGTGGCGCGTGCCGAGGCGCCGCGCCACCTCGGCGGCGAGCGGCGCCTCGTCCTGCGGCGTGCCGGCGAGGAGGTCGAAGGCGAGGGTGAAGGTGACCGGCGGGGTGGCCAGGTGGCGGCAGGCGAGCGCCGCGACCAGGCCGGAGTCGAGGCCGGCCGAGAGGAAGACGGCGACCGGCACGTCGGAGACCAGGTGGGCGGTGACCGAGTCCTCGATCGCCAGGGCGGCGGCGGCCGTCTCGCCGTCCAAGGCGGCGGCCGTCGCGCCCTGGAGGGCGGCGGCCGGCCCGCTGTCCGCCGCGAGGACCGTTCCGCCGTCCGCCGCGGCGGTCACGCTCACGCTCTCCGCTCCCCTCTCGACCACGGAGGCGCGTGAGCTGGCGGCGAACGGCGCGGCGGCCGGCCCGGCGAAGGGGCGCGGCTCGCCCAGGCGGCCGTCCTCGATCGTCAGGAGGTGCCCGGCCGGCAGGGCGCGGATGCCGCTGTAGAGGGTGAACGGCTCGGGCACCGACCCCCAGAGCAGGAAGCCGGCGAGGCCGCCGGGATCGACGGCGCGGGCGAGGGCGCCGCCGGCCAGCAGCGCCTTGACCTGCGAGGCGAAGCGCAGCGTGCCGCCGCCGGCCGCGTAGTAGAGCGGCTTGATGCCCAGCGGGTCGCGGGCGAGGAGCAGGCGGCGCCTGCGGCCGTCCCAGATCGCCAGGGCGAACATGCCGCGCAGGCGCTCCAGGAAGGCGTCGCCGTGCCGCAGGTAGAGGGCGAGGATGACCGCGGTGTCGCCCTGGCTCTGGAAGCTGCGCCAGGCGGGAGCGCCCGAAAAGCCCGGGCCGCCCTGAAAGCCCGGGCAGCCCTGGGAGCCTGGAATGCCCCGGGAGCCCTGGCCGCCCTGGAAGCCCGGAACGCCCGGAGAGCCGTGGCCGCCCTGGGAGCCGTGGCCGCCCTGGGAGCCGGGAACGCCCTGGGAGCCGGGGACGCCCGGGACGTTGCCGGAGCCGCCGCCGGCGCCGAGCCCGTCGCGCAGCTGCCGGAAATTGTAGATCTCGCCGTTGTAGACGATCTGCACCGCGCCCGCGGCGGCGGCCATCGGCTGCACGCCGGCGGCCGACAGGTCGAGGATCGCGAGGCGCCGGGAGGCGAGCCCCACCCGTCCGTCCTCGCTCACCCAGCTGCCGGCGGCGTCCGGCCCGCGCGCGGCCATCGCCTCGCGGGTGCGCAGCAGCTCGTCGCGGTCGATCGCGCCGCTTTCGCCCGTGCCGCCCGCGAGACGGACGATGCCGTTGATGCCGCACATCGCGCGGTCAGCCCCCGGCGCCGGTCGCGGCGGCCGCGGTGGCCGCACGGGTCCCGGCCAGCCGGTCGAGGTGGGGCCAGAGGCGCGCGCGGAAGCGCTCCGCGGTGTAGACCTGACGGTAGCGGCGCAGGCCCGCCTCGCCCAGCGCGCGCGCCCGCTCCGGCCGGCGGAGGAGGCTCTCCAGGGCCGCGGCCAGGTCCGCGGCCGACCCGGCCTCGACCAGCAGGCCGGTCTCGCCGTCGAGCACGATCTCGCCCGCCGCGGTGCCCCGCGCCGCCACGCAGGGCCTGGCGGCGCGCATCGCCTCCAGGTACACCAGGCCGAAGCCCTCGCCGCGGCTGGGCATGACGAAGACCGCGCAGCGGCGGTAGAGCTCGGCGAGCGTCGCCTCGCTGACGAAGCCGGCGAACAGGACCTGGCCGGCGAGGCCCAGCTCGCGGGCCCGGGCCTCCAGGCGCGGGCGGTCGTCGCCGCCGCCGGCGATGACCAGGCGCGGCCGGACGCTGCCGGCCGCTTGCAGGCTCGGCCGGACGTTGCCGGCCGGTTCTATTGGGCTCGGCCGGACGCTGCCGGCCGGTTCTATGGGGCGCGGCTGGACTTTGCCAGCCGGTTCTATCGGGCGCGGCCGGAGGGTTCCGGCCGCTTGCGGGGAGGGCTCCGCCGCGTTCATCCGGGCCAGCGCTTCCAGCAGCTCGTCGTGCCCCTTGTAGCGCTCGCTGGCGGCCATGCGGCCGACGATGAGCAGAAAGCCGCTGCCGGCGCGGTCGAGCAGGGCTTCGTCGCGGGTGCCGTCCGGCGCCCGCTCCTCCAGGCAGAGCGGCAGCACCTCGATCGGGCCGACCTCGCCCTGGATGCGCCGCGCCTCGGCGCGCGTGTGGTCCGAGGTGGCCAGGCGGATGGCCGCCCGCCTGAGCGCGCGGGCGCGGGCGCCGGCCAGCGGCCGCCAGACCTCGATGCCGTAGAGCGTGACCAGGTAGGGCGCGGCGACCGGCGCGGGCAGCCACGCCTGGATCCGGGCCGGTCCCAGGAGGTCGTAGATCCAGGCGGTGCGGCGCCGGCCGAGCTGCCGGCGCCAGGCGGCGAGGGCCAGCGCCCGCTGGCGGCCGGCGAAGCCGCGCGCCCGCGGGTCGCCGGCGTAGCCGTCGAGGCCGGCCAGCGACAGCAAACTCCAGCCCAGGCCGCGCTCGGCGGCGAAGGCGGCGCTGCCGCCGGCCAGCAGCCTTCCGGCGACGGCGCGCCCGCCGCCGTCGAGGTCGAGACCCGCCGAGATGAGGACCAGATCGCGCAAGGGACCTGAAGATTGTCCCAAAATGCGCCGTCGCCGCAACTCCGCGCCGCGCCGGCCGCCGGATGGGCCGGGGGCCGGCGCCGCCCGCGGGGCCGGCGCTGCGGCCGGAGCGCCCCCGCCGGTCCCCCCCTGGGGGGGTCCCGGCGAGCCTGGCCGCTCCTCCTGCCGGCCCGCCGGCTGGCTAACCCCTGCCGTCCGTCCCGGCGCGCCGGCCGATCTCCTCGAGGATCGCGGGCAGCAGCTGGGGCGGTGCGGCGATCAGCCGGGTGAGCAGGGGCTCGGGGCGGTTGAAGCGCTCCTCCGCCGGCGAGCCGGCGACGATGCTGCCGCCGGCGGCGAGGACCAGGGCGACGCCGGCGGCGACGTCCCACTCGTGCTTGGGCACCAGGGTCCAGGTGGCGTCGGCGAGGCCGGCGGCCACCAGGGCGAGCTTGTAGGCCACCGAGCCCGTCGGCACCACCGCGAAGCCGGCGCCCTCGAAGGCCGCCCACTGGCCGCGCCCGGTCTCGCTGCGGCTGGCCAGCACCCGGGCGCCGGCGAGGGTGGGCCGGGCGCTCACCCGGACGGGGGCGCCGTTGAGGGTGACGCCATGGCCGCGCGCGCCGAGGACGGTCTCGCCGGTGGCCGGGTTGCAGATGCCTCCCGCCACCGGTGCGCCATCCTCGACCAAACCGACCGCCACCGCCCATTCGGGGATGCCGGCCACGAACTCGCGCGTGCCGTCGAGCGGATCCACCACCCAGACCCGGGCGTGGCCGAGGCGCGAACGGTCGTCGTGGGTCTCCTCGGAGAGCCACCCCTCGCCGGGCCGCACCAGGAGGCGCTTCAGGGTGGCGTCGACCAGGGTGTCGGCCTCGGTCACCGGGTCCCCCCCCTGCTTGGCGCGCGCCGCCACCTCGCCGGGGGTGAAGTCCGCCAGCACCCGGCGGGCGGCGTCGAGGGCGGCGGCGATCCGCTCCAGCAGCTCGCCGCCGTCCGCGGCCTCCCCGGTCTCCCCGGTCTCCCCGGTCTCCTGGTGGCCGACGCGGCTCCCGCCCGCCCGCCGCTCCCCGCCGCCGCCGATCACGCCGCCCGCCCCCCGCCTGGCATCGGCGGTCAATCCTGCGCCATCATGCTGGCGCCCAGGTAGCCCTCGCGCTCCAGGAAGAGCAGGATCTCCTGCGCCGCCTGGTCCGGCGAGACCACCCCGGCGTCGATCGTCACCTCGGCGTCGGCCGGCACCTCGTAGGGGTCGGAGATGCCGGTGAACTCCTTGAGGATGCCGGCGCGCGCCTTGGCGTAGAGGCCCTTGCGGTCCCGCTCCTCGCAGACCGCGAGGTCGGTCGCCACGTGCACCAGCATGAAGCCGCCGCCGGGCTCGACCATGGCGCGCACCTCCTTGCGCACGCCGTCGTAGGGGGCGATCGGCGCGCAGATGGCGATGCCGCCGTTCCTGGTGATCTCGGAGGCGACGAAGCCGATGCGGCGGATGTTGATGTCGCGGTGCTCCTTCGAGAAGTTGAGCTCGGAGGAGAGGTGCTTGCGCACGATGTCGCCGTCGAGCAGGGTGACCGGCCGGCCGCCCATCTCCATCAGCTTCACCACCAGGGCGTTGGCGATGGTCGACTTGCCGGCGCCCGACAGGCCGGTCAGGAAGACCGTGAACCCCTGCCGGTGGCGCGGCGGATGGGTGCGCCGCAGCTCGCGGAAGACCTCCGGAAAGGTGAACCAGGCCGGCAGCTCCCGCCCCTCGGCGAGGCGCTGGCGCAGCTCGGTGCCGGAGATGTCGAGCGTCCGCTTGCCCTCGGGCACCTCGTCGCTCGGCACGTAGGTGTCGAGGTCCTCGACGTAGACCAGCTGCTTGAACGGCACCATGCGCACGCCCAGCTCGTCCTCATGGGCACGCAGCATCTCCTGGGCGTCGTAGGGGCCGTAGAAGGGCTTGCCGGCGGAATCCTTGCCGGGGCCGGCATGGTCGCGCCCGACGATGAAGTGGGTGCAGCCGTAGTTCTTGCGGATGATGGCGTGCAGCAGCGCCTCGCGCGGGCCGCCCATGCGCATGGCGAGGCCGAGCAGGGCCAGCCGCGCCGTGTGCTGGGGATAGCGGTGCAGCACCGCCTGATAGCAGCGCACCCGCGTGTAGTGATCGAGGTCGCGCGGCTTGGTCATGCCCACCGTCGGGTGGATGAGCAGGTTGGCCTGGGCCTCCTTGGCGGCGCGCAGGGTCAGCTCGCAATGGGCGCGGTGCATCGGATTGCGGGTCTGGAACGCCACCACCCGCCGCCAGCCCTCGCGCTCCATCTCGGCGCGCAGCTCGGCCGGCGACAGGCGCAGCGGGCGGAAGTCGTAGTGGACGGGAGGCTGCAGCCCCTCGAGCCGCCCGGCGACGAACACCGGGTGGGTGCGCTGCAGCTGGTAGGCGGCGCCCGGATGCGCCAGGTCGGTGGTGCCGAAGACCGCCTGCGAGGCGGCGCGCAGCTCGGGCTCCCAGAGCTCCTCGACGTGGCACGCGGCGAGCATCACCCCTTCGGCGTCGCGCAGCGCCAGGACGCTGCGGCCCGGATGCAGGGTGTCGGCCAGCTGGCGCGGGATGTCGAGGGTGATGGGGATCGGCCACAGGGTGCCGTCGGCCAGCCGCATGCGCTCGCAGACCGCGTCGTGGTCGGCCCGGCCGAGAAAGCCGGTCAGGGGCGAGAAGCTGCCGTTGAGCAGCAGCTCCAGGTCGCAGGTCTGGCGCGGCGTGAGGTCCCACGAGGGCCAGTCGCGCGAGGCGGCCTTGAGCTCCGCCGCACGCTCGGCGGCGACGAGGAGATCGATCAGCTCGCCGCCGTGGGGCTCGATGAGCGACTCGGCGGACATCCCCGGACGGCCGGCGGCGTTGGCCTCGGGCTCCGGGGTCGGAAAGGCAAGGGTCCTGGTCATGGAATGGGTCTTCCTGTCGTAGACGGTTTGAGGCAATCCTGGGACGGCTTGGGCGCCTGGAGGAGCGGCGACGGGCGGACCGGCGCTGCCGGCCTGCCACGTCAAAGCAATGTGCGGCCAGGAGGGCGCAACGGGACGGGACGGGCCGTGCATCGCGTTGCGAGCGCCGCGGGGCCGGATGCCAGGCGCCGCGACGCAGGCGATGCTATGGCCGCGAGGGCGAAGGCTCGGGCTGGTCGACGATCGCGGTCACGATGCCGGCGGTGGCAGCGCCTGCCGGCACCAGGACCTCGGGGAGGGCCCACCAGGCGACCACGCAGCTGCGGCAGATCTCGTCGGCGCGCTTGATGTTCTTCGGATCGACCCGGGTGACGATGCCGTCGCAGAGGAAGCCCAGCACCCGCTTCTTCTGCTGATCGGCCATGGTCTCGCCGACGGTCAGATTGCTGGCGGCGCCCAGCTGCTGCGGCGTCAGCTCGACCTTGCAGTCGGCGGTCACCCTGGCCTTGCGCAGGGTCGAGCGGGCGATCTCCTTGCCCGCGGCGTCGAGCAGCGAGCCGTAGTACTCGACCTGGGTGTTGCGGGTCTCCGGCTTGGGCGGGATGCCCCAGTAGCGGCCCTGCCCCTCGCGCTCGAAGTCCGTCCAGTAGTAGTGCGGATGGTCGGTCCACTGGAAGTAGAGGCGCGGCGTGGCGCCCGGCGGCTCGGCGCTGGTCGAGGCGTAGATCACCTGGTTGGCGCCGAATTTCAGACAGCTCACCTGCTCCACGCTGATCCCGGGTTGCGCCGCGGCGGGTTGGGCGCTGCTCACGGCGGTCAGCAGGACGGCGGCGACCGCGAGGAGCGCCGGCACCGCGGCGGGCGCCGCGATCCCGGAGCGGAGCGCTGGGGCGAGAACGTGTTGGCGTGGTTGCATGGCCGAACCGAGCCTCCCGAGGGATCGAAGCATTATACCCCACCCTGTCACTGCCCGAGAATTCGCTTGACGTAGCTCTGCACGTAGGGGGTCTTCTGCAGGTTGGGGAGCGAGCGCCGGAGCGCCGCGGCGGCCCCCGCCTGGTCGCCCACCTCGTAGAGCGAGACGGCCATGTAGAAGAGCAGCTCGGGGCGGTCGTCGCCGGGCTGTCCGGCGCGCCGGAAGTAGGTGGCCGCGTCCGCCCAGCGCGCGTTGCGGTAGGCGGCCTCGCCCGCCAGGTACTGCGCCTCGCGGGAGTCGGGATGCGCCTCGGCCACGTCGTGGGCCAGGCGCAGCGCCTCCTTGAGGTCGCGGGTGTTGTTGGCGGTCAGCAGCCGCTCGGCATGGGCCATGGTCTCCCGCTCGGCGGCCGAGAGCGCCGCCCGCGCCGC
>JASLEW010000375.1 GCA_030150965.1 Thermoanaerobaculia bacterium
CGCCGGTGCCCGCCGGCGCGGCGGGGCCGCGGCGGCGTCCCGAGCGCGATCGGCCCAGCCGGCGGGCCGGCCGTTCACCGTGCGGGATGCGATCGAGCTCTCTTCGATCGTCGATCTCTCCGCCTCCGCCGAGGGCGCCCCGCCGCACCCGCGGCCGCTCGTCTCGCCGGACGGGCGCTTCTTCCTGCTGCTGACCGAGCGCGGCGACCTGGCGGGGGACCGGATCGTCTCGACGATCTGGCTCTTCGACCGCCAGGCCGTGGCCGCATTCCTGCGGCACCCCGCCGGCGCCGCGCCGCCGGCGCCGCGGAACCTCGCGACCCTCGCCGCCACCACCAACCTGCCGGTCATCTCGGGCGTCCGCTGGCTGCCCGACTCGGCGCGCATCTCCTTCCTCGGCCACGACGGCGACCCGCACCGCCAGCTCTTCCTCGCCGACGTGGCGACCGGCCGCCGCACCGCGCTCACCGGCAGGGAGGCCTTTGTCGGCGCCTACGACATCGCCGGCGACACGGTCGCCTACACCACGCTCGAAACCGACCCGCCGCCGCCGGCCGCGGACGGCGACGGCCTGGTGGTGGCGACCGGCAGGACCCTGCCGTCGCTCCTCTATCCTCAGCCCCCGCCGCTCGCGGACGAGAATTGGGAGTCGCTGGGCAGCCGCGCCGCGGCGCTCCACGTGCTGCGCGCCGGCCGCGCGCTGCCGCTCACGTTCCTCTGGCAGGGCAGGCCGCTGCGCCTCTTCGCCCCCTCGTGGGCGCTCGCGCCGCCGCTCGATCTCGCGCCGGACGGCAGCTCCCTGGTCACCCTGGCGCCGGTGCCCGAGATCCCGCCGGGCTGGGAGGCCTTCCCGCCGCAGGACTTCATGGGCAGCCCGCGCCTGGTGCCCGGCGACCGCGCGGTCGTCGCCGAGGACAGCTTCTTCAAGCCGCTCCAGTTCGTGCGCGTCGAGCTCGCGTCCGGCCAGGTGTCGCCGCTCCTCGACGCGCCGGCGGCGCGGAGCTTCGGCTACATCGCGCCCACCCGCGCCTTCTGGCTGGCCGGCGGCCGGCAGGTCCTGCTGAGCAACACCTTCGTGCCGCCCTCGGCGCTGCCACCGCAGCCGCCGCAGCCACCACAGCCGCCGCGGCAACCGCGGCCCTTGCAGCCACTGTCGCAAGGACCGCAGGGACCGCCGGCATCGCCGGCGTGGGCACCACCGCAAGGACCGCCATCCTCTCCGCCACCGCCGCCGGCTGAAACGCCTGCGCCCGGGCCCCGGCGCGCCGCGCCCGCCGGGGCTCCCGGCGAGCCCCGCCCGCCGGGGCCGGTCCTGGCGCTGATCGACGTCGCGACGCGCCGCCTGCTGGCGGTCCATCCCCTGCCGCTCGCCGCCTCCGGCCCGCCGCCCTTCACCATCGAGGACCTGTCCTGGGACGCCGGGCGGGAGGAGATGACCTTCACCTACGGCTCCGCGCACCAGGCGCCGCCGGCCGAGACCTGGCGGCTGCTCCCCGGCGGCGGTTGGACGAGGGTGCCGGCGCGCCGCGGCGGACCGCCGGCCGGCGGCCGAGGTCGAAGCGCCGATCGACGCGGCCGTGCCGGGTCAGGGCCGGGTCGAGACGCCGGCCTGGGCCTCGCGGTCGAGGAGGCCATCGACCGCCCGCCGGTGCTCACCGGCCGCCGCGCCGGGGAGCCGGCCGCCGCCGTCCTCTGGGACCCCAACCCGCAGCTTGCCGGCGTGGCGCTGGGGAAGGCGTCGATCTACCGGTGGAAGGACCGCGACGGCACGCCCTGGTCCGGCATCCTCGCCCTGCCGCCGGACTTCGATCCGGGGCGCCGCCATCCGCTGGTCATCCAGACCCATGGCTTCAACCGCGACCGCTTCTTCGTGGACGGCGAGTACACGACCGGCAGCGCCGGCCGGGCCCTGGCGGCGCGCGGCGTGATCGTCCTCCAGATGGACATGCCGGCGGCGCATCTGTTCACCACCGCCGATGCGCCCTTCGAGCTCGGCGGCTTCCAGTCGGCGGTGGCGGCGCTCGCCGCCGCCGGCTGGGTGGACCCGTCCCGCGTCGGCGCCATCGGCTTCAGCTTCACCTGCTTCCACACCCTCTACGCCCTCACCCACGACCCGGGCCTCTTCGCCGCTGCCGCGGTCACCGACGGCAACGAGATGACCTATTCGCAGTACCTGTTTCAATCCGGTGCCGACGCCGGCGTGCAGCAGATCTCCGAGCGGGTCAACGGCGGCGTCCCCTGGGGCGAGGGCCTCGCCTCGTGGGCCGCGCGCTCGCCCAGCTTCAACTTCGACAAGGTCGCGGCGCCGCTCCTCATCGCCGCCCTGGAGCGGGGCTCCCTCCTCGGCCAGTGGGAGCCCTACGCCGCCCTGCGCCGCCTGGGCAAGCCGGTCGATCTCCTCTGGCTGCGCGCCGAGAACGCCGAGCACACCCTCCGCCGTCCCCGCCACCGCCAGCTCTCCCAGCAGTCCGCCGTCGATTGGTTCGACTTCTGGCTCAACGGCCACGAGGACCCGGACCCGGCCCGGGCGCCGCAGTACGCCCGCTGGCGCGAGCTGCGCAAGCTCCAAGCGGCCGGCCGTCCCTAGCCCTGGAGCGAGCCGCCCCGCCGCCGCCCTCGCGGCAGCGGGCGCGGATCGTGCGGCGGAGCGTCAGGCCAGCGCGGAGATCAGCAGGAGAACTTCGTCGCCGGCTCGGAGCCGCAGCCGCTGATACACAGTTGATGGGTGAACTCGCACGTCGACTTGCACACGCCGCTTCCCAGGCACCCTCCGAGGCAAGACGGCAGAGCACTGATGCAGCTGTCTTCACACGTGGTCCAGCTGGCTGCACAACAGCCGCGAGCTGCTCTACGCGGACGCCAACAGGATTCATCTGATCGATATCAGGACCAGGCGCACCCGGGCCGTGCTCTCCCTGCCTCCCGAATCGGTCCTTGCCGCCTTCGCCTTGAGCCCAGACGAGAGAACGCTCTACCTGGCGCAGGAGGAGGACCAAGGCGACATCTGGCTCCTCTCCACCTGGCCCCGGTGAGGATCAGAGGCTTTTCGATCAGCCTGCACCGTCCGCCCGCTCCGTGTCGCCCTCACCGTTCGCGCCGCTCGCGCCCCTCGCATCGAGGGCCAGCAGATCGGCGAGCAGCACGATGCGGCGGCGGAGCGAGAGCAGGTCCACGTGCTCCTCGCGGGTGTGCATGCCGCCGCCCACCGGCCCCAGGCCGTCGAGCACCGGCAGGCGCCCTGGGTCGGGCAGGAAATTGGGGAAGGAGATGCCGCCCCGCTCGTCCTCGATCTCCAGCCGCCAGCCGCGCGCCGCCGCCAGCTCCACCGCCCGCTCGCACCAGGCGCGCTGCGGGCCCCGCGGATCGACCGGCGGGATGATGGCGCCGCGGGTGAAGCTCAGCTCGGTGCCGGTGGCGGCGCCCACCGCGGCCGCCAGCTCCGCCAGCCGCCGGGCCACCGCCTCGCCGTCTGCCGTGCGCACGAAGCGCACTTCGCCCTCGGCCACCGCGCGGTCGGGCACCACGTTGAGCTGGCGGTCGGTGCCGAGCCAGCCATGCGCCGCCGCCAGGCCGGTGACGAAGCTCTCGTCGCCGGCCACCAGCCGCCCGACGTTGACCGTCGGCAGGCTGGTGCCGCCGCCTTTCCCGCCGGTCCCATCGGGCCGGCTGCTCCCGCCCGCCGTGGCGTTGCCGGTATCTCTGGCGTTGCCGGCACCTCTGGCGTTGCCCGCATCTCCGCCATCGCCAGCATCCCCGGGGAAGCCGGCACCTGTGCCGTTCCTGGAGTTCCCGGCATCGGTTGCGCTCCTGCCATTGCCGTCGATCGCGCCACTCGCCGCCACGCACCACCGGGCCGCCGCCAGCAGCGCCGAGCGGCCGGCGGCGAAGTGCAGCCCCGAATGCGCCGCCCTCCCGCGCGCCGTGAGCTGCCAGCCGAACAGGCCGCGCCGCCCGCCCACCACGGTCTCGGCGCCCGCCGCCCTCCCGGGCTCGCCTGGCTCCAGCACCCACAGCGCCCGCGCCGTCGCGCCCCACCGTGCGACCGCCGCGCGCGAGATCTCTCCCGCCACCTCCTCGTCGGGCACGGCCACGAGCATCAGGTCCGCCGGCGGCGCCGCGCCGCGGTGGGCGAGCAGATCGAGCGCGCCGACGAGCGTCGCCAGCCCGCCCTTCATGTCCACCGCGCCCGTGGCCACCAGCCGCGTCTCCTCGCGCCGCGGCAGGGCCGCCGGCAGCACGGTGTCGAGGTGGCCGATGAGCAGGAGCGGCCGGCCGCCCGGCCGCGCCCCGCGCGCCACGAGCACCGGCAGGCCGGCACCCCCTGGCGCGCCAGCCCCGCCCTCCAGCCCATCCCGCACCTCGACGCTCAGGCCGCGCGCCGTCAGCTCCGCGCCGAGCCGCGCCGCCACCCGCCGCAGCCCCGCCGCGTCGCCGCTCGCCGACGAGAGGGCCGTCAGCTCCTCCAGCAGCCGCAGCGTACTGGCGAACAGCTCAGGCGGCAGGCCGCCCGGGCCGGCGGTATCGATGCCAGGACCGCTCACGCCGCCAATCTAGCACGCCGCCTCGTGACGTCCTGTCCTAACTGAGCCTGTCCGCGCCGGCCGTCTTGCAGCCGCGCTTACCGATGCCTTGTTTGAAGGAGCTCTCTGCCCAAGATCAGGTCAGGCGCCGCCGCCGCGGGAATGGCCTGGGGCGGCGCGAACGGCCTGGAGGGCCGGGTAGTGGCTCAGTTTCGCCGGTGGGGATTTTCGGATCTGCTATGCTACGCTTGCGCCCGATTGTCAGCGAGGACCGTTTTCCTGTCAGGGGGTCAGGATGTCTGCAGGCAAAGTTTTCGTCGTCCTTTTCTTTGCGGGCGCAATCTGCGGCGCCGAGACCTTCGACATCATCAGCAGGCCTGTTCCGCCGGCGGGAACCGACGCCGTGATTCGAATCGACCGTCCGAATCCGAAGCAGCCGTCCACCGCCTATCCGAGCGTGACCTTCCAGCCGGGCGATACCGTCACCATTCATGCCGGTGGTTGCGTGCAATCTGGTGGCCATGGCAATACCTGGCACCGCTATGTAAACCCTTCCGGCGGCGATGCGGACCACCTCTATCACGGGCTGATCACCATTCCCTTCGCGACCGAGAACTTGGCGAGGATTCAGAAGTATTGGAACAAGCCGGTCCATATCGCCGATAACGCACCCGCGGGCAAGCTTCATCTCGAGCTCGGGTTCGAAGACGAGAAGGGCGCATACGGAGACAATGGGTATGACAACCATGACGACGGTCCTGGCGGTCAGTGCCACGGACCGGACGGCGGCCCCGCCTGGGTGGAGCTGGCAGTCCAGCATCATGGCGCGCTGCCGCCGCAGCCGACGGCGAGTTGGGACCTGATACTCTCCCAGTTCGACGACAACGGCATCCCGCTGAACCCCGATTGGCAGAGCAATGTCGCGAAAAAGCAGTTCCCGAATCCGGCTGGTTGTCGCTGGCCCTGGCAGAGCGGCGGGGCGCCGAGCTGTACGACGGGAATTACGAACACCGATTTCGATGCCAGTTATGGCTTCAGCTTCTTCAGCGTGAGCTCGATGCTGCGGTGCGCGAGCTGCAGCGTGTGCCAAACATTTTCCGCGAATTACGGCTTTGGCGGCCACGCCAACTGGATTCCGACCACCCAGACGGGTTCGGTGTTTTGGGAAGAAAAATCGAGCAATGACGACGAATATTCCTTGAACTTGGACACGCCGAACGCGGCTGGAGCGGATGCGGGGCGTGCGGACGGAATCCACGTCGAATTTGCCTATGACGAGACGACGGACGTGCTCAGCGATGAGATGGAGATTCCGTGGTGGCAGCAGTTCAAAGGCGCGGTGGATGGCGGCGACAATCAGGCGCACGACCTGATCGACAATCGTTTCATGATCGTCACCGGGCTTTTCGGATTGGATTTTGCGCACACGCCGGGTCCGGAATCGCATCCGGCCTGGGCGATGGCGATTCACGCCAACGAGGACTTCAGTGACGACACCTGGGCGTTTTTTGTAAGGAACTTTGGGAACGAGGGATACTGCAGCGAGGAGCAGCACTATATCGCATATCCAGACAACGAGTATACATTTCGTCTGCCCTGGCCCGCGGGAGCGACGGGCGGCGCGATCAAGAGCCAGTTTGTGCGTACCAACGGGAGCAGCAACAAACAACCACAGATCTCATTCATTCCTGGCCAGGCAGTGTTGCTTACGTTTTCCGATATTCCCGACGGCATGGATAAGCGTGTTCTGATTGGAGGAGAATTGCACTTGAGTTGGGGAGGCACGCCTGCAATTTCCCGGCGTGCGCTTGCCCGAGCGCCGGCCAGAACGCCTCCCGAGCGCGGGCAGGAGGTGATGGACTCGGCGGTGGCCAGGATGACGCCGGCGCAGCGGGCGATTTATCAAGCGAGCTTACCCAAGGCGAGCCGGGCAGCGCAGCCGCTGTCGAACCTGACTCTGCAGGTCGTTGAGCCGTCCAAGATGGACCTGCGCAGGAAGACGAACCGGCATCCCGTGGTTCATCATGTTCGGGACGAGGCGCTGGTCGCCGTGCGCAATGCGCGCATTGAAGCGGTGAAGAAGGCGTACGGCGGGAAGATCCCCACGAATTAGCCGCGGCAAGGCCGAGGACGCCGCGCCCTCCCGCGATCGCCCGCGTCGCCGCCGGCTGACCCTGCGCGGCGGCGGCGCCAGGCCGCCTGTTGTAAAGTGGCCGGGTCACGGGCGCCGGCGCCGGCTCGGCGCCGGCAGGGAGGCCGCCATGGTCAGCGCCGTCATCCTTCTGGTGGTGGAGAAGTCCAAGATCAACGAGGTGGCCGAGCAGCTGGTCGAGCTGCCGGGCATCTCCGAGGTGTACTCGGTGGCCGGCCAGTACGACCTGGTGGCGGTGGCGCGGGTGCGCGACAACGAGCAGATCGCCTCGGCGGTGACCAACCACATGCTCAAGATCGCGGGCATCGTCCGCACCGAGACCCTGATCGCCTTCCGCGCCTTCTCGCGCTACAACCTGGAGCGCATGTTCTCGGTCGGGCTGGAGGAGCCGCCGCCGGCCGAGGCGTGAGCGGCCGGAGAAGAAGGCCCTGCCGGCCGAACCGGGCAGGCCGGTCCTCTTCTCAGTAGATCCCGGGCACGAAGCGCCGCACCCGCCGCCGGACCTCGGCGTAGCGCTCGCCGAAGACGCTCAGCAGCAGCCGCTCCTCGCCGCGGGCGCGCAGGTCGCCGCCCACCGCCACCAGCACCGCGCCCAGCCCCACCAGCGCCGTCGGCGCCCACAGCCACGAGCCCACGGCGAGCAGGTCCATGGCCAGGTAGATGGGATGGCGGACCCGGCGGAACGGGCCTGCGGTGCAGAGCTCGTGGCCGTGGTCGAGGCTCGCCCGCAGCCGCCACGAGCGGAAGACGAGAAGCGTCCAGGCGGCGAGCGCCGCGGCGCCGAGGATGACCATGGCCCCCGCCAGCCGCTGCGGCGGCACCAGCGGCGACAAGGCCAGTGCCGCGCCGCGGCCGAGACGCGCGCCCATCGCCGGCCGCACCCTCGCCGGCAGCAGCGCCAGGTCGAGGCCGATATAGAGCACCATCATGGCGGCCGCGTGCAGCGCCAGGGGCAGCGCCGAGCCGCGCGCGATGGGCCGGGAGGCCCCGGCCTCCGCCGCTCCCCGTCCGCTCGCGGCGCCTTGATCCAGCCCGGGCGCGGCGTCTTGAGCCGAGGCGGCCGGCCCGGCCGCGCCCCGTGGAGCGGCCCGCCGCATCAGCCAGCGCGGCACGAACACGGCATAGAAGAGGGCGTGCAGGGCAAAGATCCCTCCACCCGCTTGCCACCACGGTGTCATCCAGTGTGCCGGCATCGGCTTCGGTCCAAGTGGCCGGCGTCCGGAGAGGCGCCATGCCTCGGCCGCGCACCTCGCCGGGCCGGCGGAGCGGCAGCCCAGGTCCACCACCGCGTTTCGGGCGGCGAGCGCCTGGCCGCGCTCGGCCGCCGCTCCGCCGCCCCGCTCAGCCGCCGCTGCGCCCCGCGCCGCCGTCGCCGCCCCGCACGCCCTGCAGGATGCGGGCGGCCAGCGCCTCGTAGTCGCCGCTGAAGGCGTGCGAGCCGTGCAGCTCGACGGTCTGGCCCAGGCCAGCCGGGATCGTCGGGCAGAGGCTGTCGGCCTCGCCGCTGGCCTGCACGCACAGCACCGGCCGCCCGCGCAGCTTGCGCACCTCGGGCAGCACCGGCAGCTCGGTGGCCTTGTCCTCCTTGACCCGGATGTCGAACGGCGTCGTCGGGCTCGGGCCGAGGAGCGCGACGAGAGCCACCTTGCCGAGCAGGTCGGGCGGCAGCCGGCTGGCCAGGAAGGGCAGCACGTCGGCGCCCAGGGAGTAGCCGATCAGCAGCGCCTGGCTGCGCTTCCATGCCGCCAGGTAATGGCGCAGCAGCCGCTCCAGGTCGGCGGCGGCGGCATCCGGCGTGCGCCCGTTCCAGAAGTACTCCAGCGTGTCGAGGCCGACCACCGGCACGCCGTGCCGGCCGGCCAGGACCTTCGCCACCTCGCGGTCCACGCCGGACCAGCCGCCGTCGCCCGAGAGCACCACCGCCAGCGGGCCGTTGCCGGCGGGTGCGGCGGCGGCACCGCGGCCGGTCATCTCGATCACCGGCAGGCCGGGCAGCGCCCGGTTGCCGGCGACCTCCTCGATCGCTCCCCCCGTCCCTCGCCCCGCCCTCGCGTCGCCCGGCGCGCTCCCCGCCGCCGGCGCGAGCAGCCGCGAGATGGCCTGGCGCAGCGCCGGCTGCCACGCCGCGGCATTGGCAGTATTGGCGGCGTTGGCGGGGTTGGCGGCATGGGTGGCGTCGGCGGCGGCATGGGCGAAATCGTGATCCAGGCCCGGCACCGTCATCACCTCGCCGCCGGGCACGCCCCGCGCCAGCGGCGCCGCCTCCGCCGCCGGGCAGCGGCGGTCGGCGCCCCCTTGCAGCGCCACCCATGGCTGCTCGATGTCCCTGCCCGGCGCCAGCCGCCGCGCCCCCCCGGCCGCTCCCAGCATCTTCAGGCCGTGCCCCGGGCACAGCGCCTGTCCCCCGGGCAGGCCGGAGCAGAAGGCGAGGCTCACGGCTCCGCCGAAGGTGTTGGGCGGCGCCTGGGCGAGCGCGCCATAGGCGAGCGTGGCGCCCGCCGCGTACCCCGCCACCAGCGGATGGATGTAGCGCGGCAGGCCCAGGCGCTTCTGCACCACCTTGCTCAGGTTCTCCAGGCTGCCGGCGGTGTAGGCGCAGCTGTCGTGCTGCGCCGCCACGCGCTCCAGGTACTGCCGCGTGTCGATCCCCACCGCCAGGAACCCCTGCGCGGCGAAGGTGCCGGCCATCGCGGCAGCGGTGGCGTCCCAGCCGTCGCCGCCGGAGAAGAACAGCACCACGTGCGCCGGCGGCCCTCCCGGGCGCACCAGGTGGACGACGCCGAAGCGGCCGTAGCGCAGCGTGTCGCCGCCGAGGTCGGCGTCGCCGCCGCCGGCTGCCGCCCGGCCCGCCCCGGCCGCCGGC
>JASLEW010000059.1 GCA_030150965.1 Thermoanaerobaculia bacterium
GCCGCCGGCCGCCCGCGGTGCGCCGCGGCAGGCGCCGGGGCGGCCGGCGCGGTGTGACCGGTCCGCCCTGCCAGGCCGACCTGGAGCAGGGCGAACGGCTCGCGCTCCCCCAGCTCCCAGAGCCAGCCGTCCTCGGGACGCATCTCCCCGACGTAGACCAGGCAGCGCGGCTTCGCCGCCTCCATCATCACGCGCAGCCGCGCCGCGGGCAGCCTGCGGTCCAGCGTCAGCAGCACGCCCCCCGCCAGGAAGACGCCGAGCAGGCCGGCGATCAGCTCGGGGCCGCGGGGGCCGCAGACCGCGACGACCGGCGGCAGGCCGGGGCGGCCGGGGGGTAGCCCGGGGAGGCCGGTGGCCCCGCCGGTGGCTCCTGGCCCGGCCCAGGCACCGGCCGCCGAGCCCTGGCCGGCGACCGCGGAAGCCGCCCCTGCTCCGCCGTCGGCGACCGCCGCCTGGATGGCCCGAGCGATCTCCCGGGCCCGGCCGCCCAGCCAGGCGTAGGTCCAGGTCTGATCGCGGAAGCAGAGCGCCGCCGCCTCCGGCCGCGCCGTCTCCCGCTCCAGGAAGAGCCGGCCGACCGGGGGGAAGTCCGGCCGCGGGATCTCCGCCGCCGGATCGGGCAGCACCGCGCGGGCCGCCGCGGTCACCAGCGACAGCCGCTCCACCGGCTCGTCCGGCCGCTCGACCGCCTGGCGCAGCAGCGCGTCGAGCTGCGCCAGCACCTCCGCCATCCGCGCCGCGTCGAAGAGGTCGGCGTTGTAGACCAGGTCGATCGCGATGCCGCCGCTGCCGTGACCGGCGCCGGCGGCACCGGCGCCACCGGCGGCGCCAGGGGCACCACGGCCGCCGCCGGCGTCCGCGGCGCCATCGCCGCCGCCGGCGCTGCCGCTCTCGGCGACGTAGAACGTCAGGTCGAACTTCGACGGCACCTCGGCCTGGCCCAGGGCGCGCAGCCCGAGGCCGGGGAGCGCGATCGCCGCCGGCGGCAGGCTGAACAGGTTGAACAGCACCTGGAACAGCGGCGACCGCGACAGGTCGCGGCGCAGGCCCAGGCGCGCCAGGATCGCCTCGAACGGCACATCCTGGTGCGAGTACGCCTCCAGCGTCACCGTCCGCACCCGCGCCGCCAGCTGCCGGAAGCTCGGCCCTCCCGAGGTGTCGGTGCGCAGCACCAGGGTGTTGAGGAAGCAGCCGATCAGCCCCTCGGTCTCCACCCGCTGCCGTCCCGCCACCGGCGCCCCCACCGCCACGTCGTGCTCGCCGCTGTGGCGCGAGAGCAGCGCCTGCGTCGCCGCGAGCAGCATCATGAACAGCGTCACGCCCTCCGTCCGGCCGAAGCGCCGCAGCCGCGCCGTGAGCTCCTCCGGCAGCACCAGCTGCCGCCGGCCGCCGCGGAAGGTCTGGACGGCAGGGCGCGGCCGGTCGGTGGGCAGCTCGGCCGCCGCCACCTCGCCGCCCAGGCGCGACTCCCAGTAGGCCAGCTCCCCCTCCTGCCGCTCCGCCAGCCACCGGCGCTGCCAGTGGGCGAAGTCGGCGTACTGGATCGGCAGCTCCGGCAGCCGCGCCGGCCGCCCCTCGACCGCCGCGGCGTACAGCTCGCCAAGCTCGCGCGCCAGCACTTCGATCGACCAGCCGTCCGAGATGATGTGGTGGAGGTTGAGCAGGAACCGGTGCCGCCCGGCGGCCAGGCGCAGCAGCTGCCAGACGAAGAGCGGACCGCGCTCCAGGTCGAAGCTCCAGCCGGCGTGCCGGCGGGCGAGGTCCTCCGCCGCCGTCTGGCGCGCCGCCTCGGGCAGGGCCGAGAGGTCCGCCAACGGCAGGAGGGCCAGGGCCGGGGCGGCCGGCGGCGGCGCGATGCGTTGGCGCAGCATGCCGTCGACCGGCACGAAGGTGGTGCGCAGCGACTCCTGGCGCCGCAGCACCCCGGTCAGGGCCGCGGCCAGGGCGCCGGTCTGCAGGCCGCCCTCCAGCTCCAGCGCCAGCGGCATGTTGTAGGCCGCCGAGCCGGGTTCGAGCTGGTGCAGGAACCACAGCCGCTCCTGGGTGAACGACAGCGGCAGGAGGGAGCCTCCGCCAGCACCCGCCTCCGCCGCGACCTCGCCGGCAGCCCGAATGCCGTCTTCACCCGGTGCCGCGGTCACGGCAGGCTGGCGGACACTGCCGCCTGTCGGCGTGGTCCCGCCGGTCCGGCGGCGGCTGTCGCCTGTTGCCGCGCTCCCGGCGGGCGGGCGGCGGCCGTCGCCCGTCGCCGCAGTCCCGGCGGGCCGGAGCCCGCTGTCGTCTGCCGCTGAAGTCCCGGCAGGCCGGCAGCGGCTCTCGCCTGTGGGTGCACTGTCGGCCGGTCGCGGCACACGCTCGATCACGTCGAAGGCCGTGGCCGCCCCGCCCCGCGCCGCCCGGTCGATCTCCCGCGCCAGGCCGGCGACCGTCGGCTGCTCGAACACCGTCCGCAGCGGCATCTCGATGCCGAACGTCGCCCGCACCCGCGACACCAGGCGCGTGGCCACCAGCGAATGGCCGCCGAGGGCGAAGAAGTCCGCGTCGGCTCCGATCCCGGCGATGCCGGCGCCGTGGCCCTGGGCCATGACCGGCCAGACGGCGGCCTCGGGCGCCTCATCGGAGCCGCGCCCCTCGCGCTCTCCGTGGCCGGCGCCGGCCGCTGTCCTCTCGCCCGCCGGCGCTCGGCCGGGCTCGGAAGCCCTCCCCGCCGCGCGCCCATCGGCCGCGGCCGGCAGGATGCCGAGGGCCTCGGCGAAGAGGCCGGCCAGGATCTCCTCGGTCGGGCTGAGCGCCCGCGCCACCCGCCCCGCGGGCGCCCCGGTCCCGGCCGGCGCCGGCCCGTGCTCCGCCAGCCACCTCCGGTCCACCTTGCCGCTCGGGGTGATCGGCAGCGCCTCCAGCGCCGCCACGTGCGCCGGCACCATGTAGGCCGGAAGCCGGCCGCCCAGCCCTGCGCGCAGCGCCGCGGCCGAAAGCCGGACGCCGGCCCGCGGCACCACGTAGGCCACCAGGCCGCGCCCCCCGGGCAGGCCGTCGCGCAGCACCACCACCGCCTCGGCCACGTCCGGCAGCCCGAGCAGCGCCTGCTCGATCTCTCCCGGCTCGATGCGGAAGCCGCGCAGCTTCACCTGATGATCGATCCGCCCCAGGAACTCGATCACGCCGTCCGGCCTTTGCCGCGCCAGGTCGCCCGTCCGGTACAGCCGACCGCCCACCCCGCCGAGCATGCCGGAGAGGCCGGGCATGCCGGAGGGGCCGCGCGTACCGGACGGGCCGGGCGTGCCGGACGGGCCGCGCATGCCGGAGTGGCTGGCCATGCCAGACGGGCTGGGCGTGCCGGACGGGTTGGGCATGCCGGAGGCACGGGGCTTGTCGGACGGGCCAGCGATGCCGGAGGGGCCGCGCATGCCGGACCGGCCGAACGGGTCGAAGGGACCGAAGGGGCCGAACGGGTCGAAGGGACCGAAGGGGCCGAACGGGTCGGGCACGAAGGCTGCCGCGGTCAGCCCCGGCGCGCCGAGATAGCCGCGGGCCAGACCGGCACCGCCGATCACCAGCTCCCCGGGCACCCCCGGCGGCACGGGCTCCAGGGCGCGGTCCACGACCTGCACGCGGGCGCCGCGCAGCGGCCGTCCCAGCGGCAGGTCCGCCGCCGCATCCCACGCCGGCTCCCCCACCCCGCTCAGCCGGTAGAACGTGGCGATCACCGTCGTCTCGGTCGGCCCGTAGCCGTTGTAGAGCGCGATGGCCGGCGCCTGCCGCTGCCAGGCGGCGACGCGGTCCGGCCGCGCCTTCTCGCCGCCGATCGACACCAGCCGCAGCGACGGCGGCAGCGACTCCGGGTGCGCCTCGGCCTCGCTCGCCAGCTCGTGCCAGTACGCGGTGGCCAGGGTCAGCACCGTCGGCTGCTCGGCGCGGCAGAAGGCGAACAGCTCCTCGGCGCTCGGCACGTCGCC
>JASLEW010000076.1 GCA_030150965.1 Thermoanaerobaculia bacterium
GGCGGCGCCCGAGGGCCGCCGCCAGGAGGGAGCGCCCGACGCGGGACGCGCACGCGACGAGGCGGCGCGGCGCGACGGGCACGCCGCGGAGGCGCACGACAACCACGGCCGCGCGCCGGAGGAGAAGCTGATCACCACCCGCCACCGGGCGCGGATCGGCGGCCAGGAGATCGCCTACACCGCCACCGCCGGCACCATGCTGCTGCGCGACGACGACGGCAAGGTGCGCGCCTCGGTGTACATGACCGCCTACACCCGCGACGGCTTCTCCGATCCCGGCCGGCGGCCGATCACCTTCGCCTACAACGGCGGGCCGGGCTCGGCCTCGGCCTGGCTGCACATGGGCGCCTTCGGCCCGCGGCGGGTGGTGCTGGACGACGAGGGCTGGGCGCCGCCGCCCCCCTACCAGATGACCGACAACAACGAGTCGCTGCTCGACGTCACCGACCTGGTGTTCATCGACCCCGTCTCGACCGGCTTCAGCCGGCCGGCGCCGGGCGAGAGCCCCGCCAGCTTCCACGGCGTGCGCGAGGACATCGAGTCGGTGGGCGACTTCATCCGCGAGTACATCTCGCGCTACGAGCGCTGGTCCTCGCCCAAGTTCCTGGCCGGCGAGAGCTACGGCACGGCGCGCTCGGCCGGCCTCTCGCGCTATCTCCAGGAGAAGCTCAACATCTACCTCAACGGCATCGTCCTGGTCTCCTCCATCCTCAACTTCGGGACCGCCCGCTTCGACGTGGGCAACGATCTGCCGTATCCGCTCTTCCTCCCCACCTACACCGCCACCGCCTGGTACCACAAGAAGCTTCCACCCGAGCTGGCGGGCGATCTGCAGAAGGCCATCGCCGAGTCCGAGCGCTTCGCCTCCGGCGAGTACACCCTGGCGCTGATGCGCGGCAACGCGCTGCCGGACGCCGAGCGCCGCCAGGTGGCCCAGCGGCTCGCCCGCCTGACCGGCCTGTCGGAGACCTTCGTCCTGGAGTCCAACCTGCGGGTGCCGATCTTCGCCTTCACCAAGGAGCTGCTGCGCGGCGAGCGGCTCACCGTCGGCCGCCTCGACACCCGCTTCAAGGGCGTCGACCGCACCGCCGCCGGCGAGCGCATGGAGTACGACCCGGCGAGCGCCGCCTTCTCGGGACCGTTCGCCGCGGTGTTCAACAACTACGTCGAGAAGGAGCTGGGCTTCAAGAGCGAGCTCAACTACGAGCTGCTGACCGACAAGGTGCGGCCGTGGAGCTTCCGGCCCTACGACAACCAGTACGTCAACCTCGCCGAGGACCTGCGCTTCGCCATGGCCGCGAACCCAAATCTCAAGGTGCTGGTCAACAACGGCTACTACGACCTGGCGACGCCGTTCTACGCCACCGACTACACCTTCTCGCACCTCGGCTTCGACCCCACGTACCCGGCCCGCGTCACCATGGCCTTCTACGACGCCGGCCACATGATGTACGTGCGGCGCGCCGACCGCGAGGCGCTCAAGGCCAACATCGCCCGCTTCATCACCGCGGCCTCGAACCTGCGGGAGGGCGAGCGCAATCGCTGAGCGGGGCTTCCGCAAGCGGCGGGAGCGGCGGGATGGCTCCTCACCCGGGAGCAGGCTTATCCGCTAGAATCGGCCGCCTGACCTCTGGAGCACCGACCCTCTCGTCTGGAGACGACAGACATGCACAACCGCGTTCCGGCCCTGCTCAGCCTGATCCTCCTGCTGGTCTTCGGCGCCGCCATGGAGGCCGCCATGCAGCCGAGCCCGCCCCCGGCCAGGCCGGCCGAGCCGGCCGCGGCGGCAAAGCCGGCGAGGGCGCGGTTCGACAGCGAGAAGGCGCTCGCCGACCTGCGCAAGCAGATCGCCGGCCACGAGAACGAGCCGGCCACCAAGGTCTTCATGGACGTCGAGCTGCTCACCGACGTCACCGCCGGACGCCTGCTGGAGATCATGGACCTCGGCTACAGCCGCTCGCTCGGCACCACCTGCGTGCACTGCCACAACCCGGTCGATTGGGCGAGCGACGAGAAGAAGGAGAAGGAAGCGGCGCGCGGCATGATCCGCCTGGTCTCGACGATCAACGACCAGCTGCTGCCCAAGGTCAAGGGCCTGGACACCGATCACAAGCCGGAGGTCAACTGCACGACCTGCCACCGCGGCCACATCCGCCCGGCGCTGCGGATGGAGTAGCCGCGAGGCTTCCGCGCCGCCCGCGCCCCGGCCGGGGCGGGTGCTTTATCCAATCGGCCCCCGGGCGGCGTGGCGGCCGGCCGCGCCGCCTCTACGGTGCCGCGGCGAGCGGCTCCTCCTCGCGCCACACCGCCTCGCCGTCCGCGTAGTGCTCGCGCTTCCAGATCGGCACCTCGGCCTTGAGGCGCTCCAGCGCGCGGCGGTTGGCCTCGTAGGCCGCGGCGCGGTGGGGCGCCGCGGTGGCGATGGCGACGCTCGGCTCGCCGACGCCGACCTCTCCCAGGCGGTGGACGATGGCCCCCCGCAGGCCGGCCTCGCCGCCCTCCAGCTCGGCGGCGATGCGGCCGAGCGCCGCCAGGGCCATCGGCCGGTAGGCGCTGTAGGTGAGCCGCGCCACCGCGCGTCCGGCGGCAGCCGCTGCCTGCCCGGCCTCGGCCGCGATATCGGAGTCGGAGTCGGAGTCGGCGTCGGCGCCGGCGCCGGCGCCGGCCCCCCTGACGCCCGCGGCCTCCCACCCGGAGACCGGCGGCAGCTCGCGCCCGGCGCCCCGCCGGCCCAAGCGGTCGCGGACGGTGCCGAGGAACAGCACCGTCGCGCCGCACGACGGCGCCGCCACCCGGGCCGCCACCTCCTGGGGATCGATCGGCGACTCGACCAGCTCGACCCGCGGGTGGGGGACCGCACCGTCCGCCCCGCCTCCGGCCTCCCCGGAACCGCCGGAGACCGGCGGCAGCAGCGCGACCTCGGCCCCCTCGGGCAGGATCGCGCCGCCGTCCACCACCACGCCGTCGACGGCGACCGCGAGCCGCGGCCAGAGCGGCGCGAGGAGCGGATACCGCCCGTCGAGCCAGGCCCGCAGGTCGGCGACCCGCGCCCCCGCGGGCAGCTCCACCTCCAGCTCGCCCGCGCCCAGGGCGTCGCCGGCGCTGGCGAAAGCCAGGACTCGCACGCGCATGCCGGCATGCTACCAGGGGACGCCGGCCGGGTGGACCAGGATCAGCGGGGCTGGTGGACCTCGTCCGTCTGGTGCACCCGCACCTTCTCGGCCCAGCGGTCGAACTCGGTCTGCGCCTGCTCCTTGTGGTAGCCGTAGCGCTCCTGGAGGGCGCCGACCATCTTGTCGCGGTTGCCGGCGGCGCGCTCCAGGTCGTCGTCGGTGAGCTTGCCCCAGAGGCGCCTCGCCTCGCCCTTCAGCTGTTTCCACTGCCCTTCGATGATGTTGTTCGCCATGATGACAGGGTCCTTTCCGGCCCCTGGCCGGTTGTCGGGGGCCGGAGACAGGATTTGCAAGGCCGGGGCCAGATCGGCCCGGGGCCGGCCCGGCCGAGAGCGGACGGCGGGGCCGGCAGAGCCCTGATCCATATAATGCGGAGGCTGCGCGCGGAGGATCCGTGACCATACTGGAGAGCAAGGTGAGCCGCAACGAGGCGTTCGAGCGCCGCGACCGTCATTGGCGGGAGGCCGTGGAGCGCCTGCGCGCCGAGGAGGAGCGCCTGCGCCTTGGCGGCGGCGAGAAGGCGCAGGAGCGCCAGCGGCAGCAGGGCAAGATGACCGCCCGCGAGCGCGTGGCGGCGCTCTGCGACCCGGGGAGCGATCTGCTGGAGCTGGGGGTGTGGGCGGCGGCGGGGATGTACCAGGAGTACGGCGGCGCGCCGGCGGCGGGCGTGGTCGTGGCTCTCGGGCGGATCGCCGGGCGCGAGACCGTGGTGGTGGCCAACGACGCCACCGTCAAGGCCGGCGCCTGGTTCCCCATGACCTGCAAGAAGGTGCTGCGGGCGCAGGAGATCGCGCTCGAGAACCGGCTGCCGATCGTCTACCTGGTCGACTCGGCGGGCGTCTTCCTGCCGCTCCAGGACGAGATCTTCCCCGACAGGGAGCACTTCGGGCGGGCGTTCTACAACAACGCCCGCCTCTCGGCCGAGGGCGTCTTCCAGATGGCGGCGGTGATGGGCTCCTGCGTGGCGGGCGGCGCCTACCTGCCGATCATGAGCGACGAGTCGCACATCGTCGAGGGGACGGGCTCGATCTTCCTCGCCGGCTCGCACCTGGTGAAGGCGGCGATCGGCGAGCAGATCGGCAACGAGGAGCTGGGGGGGGCGCTGGTGCAGTGCGACGTCTCCGGGGTGGTGGACCACCGCCACCCGGACGACGCCTCCTGCCTGGCCAAGATCCGCAGCCAGATGGCGCAGCTGGCCCGCCCGCCGCTCGCGCCCTTCGCCCGCCGCGAGCCGCGGCCTCCCCTCCATCCCGAGGACGAGGTCTACGGCGTCCTGCCGATCGACCGCTCCCGCCCCTACGACACCTGCGAGCTGCTGGCGCGCCTGCTCGACGGCAGCGAGCTCGACGAGTTCAAGGCCACCTACGGCCGCACCTTGATCTGCGGCACCGGCTGGATCGACGGCTGGGCGGTGGGGGTGGTGGCCAACCAACGCTCGATCGTGCCCCGCACGACCGGCACCGGGGCCAGGGACCGTGAGCTGCAGATCGGCGGCGTCATCTACTCGGAGTCGGCCGACAAGGGGGCGCGCTTCGTCGAGCTGTGCAACCAGAAGCGCATCCCGCTGCTCTTCCTGCAGGACGTGACCGGCTTCATGGTGGGCAGCCGCGCCGAGCGCGGCGGCATCATCAAGGACGGCGCCAAGATGGTCAACGCGGTGGCCAACTCGACGGTGCCCAAGATCACCCTGTTCGTCGGCAACTCCTACGGCGCCGGCAACTACGCCATGTGCGGCAAGGCCTACGGCGCCCGCTTCCTCTACGCCTGGCCGTCGGCGGCGATCGCGGTGATGGGCGGCGACCAGGCCAGCCAGACTCTCCTCAGCATCCAGCTCAAGAACCGCGGCGAGGGGGTGAGCGAGGAGGAGAAGGCGCAGCGCCTGGCCGAGATCCGGGCGCGCTATGCCGCGGCGATGAACCCGCGCTACGCCGCGGCGCGCCTGTGGGTGGACGCGATCGTCGATCCGGCCGCCACCCGCGCCGTGCTCGCCCGCTCGCTCGCCGCCGCCGCCCACAACGCCGAGATACCCCCCTTCCGCACCGGCGTCCTCCAGACCTGAGGCAGCCGGGCGGCGCGTCACTTGCGGAGCGACCCGGCGGGGCACTAGGCTCGCGGCCGATGAGGACGGTGCGCATCGGCAACGGGCAGGGCTTCTGGGGCGACAGCGTCGACGCCGGCGTCGAGCTGGTGCAGGGCGGCCCGATCGACTACATCGGCCTGGATTACCTGGCCGAGGTCACGTTGTCGATCATGATGCGCCAGAAGCTCAGGAACCCCGACCTCGGCTATGCCACCGATTTCATCGGCTTCGTCCGCCGCGTGCTGCCCGCCGCCCGGGAGCGCGGCATCCGCATCCTGACCAACGCCGGCGGCCTCAACCCGCACGCCTGCCGGCGGCGCATCTTCGCCATGGCGCGCGAGCTGGGGATCACCGGCCTGCGCGTCGGCGTGGTCGAGGGCGACGACGTGCTGGCGCGCCTGCCGGCACTGATCGCCGCCGGCCACCCGCTCGCCAACATGGACACCGGCGAGCCGCTCGCGCCGCACGTGGACCGCCTGATGAGCGCCAACGCCTACCTGGGTGCGCGGCCGGTGTGCGCCGCCCTGGCCCAGGGGGCGCAGATCGTGCTCTGCGGCCGGATCACCGACACCGCCCTGGCGCTGGCGCCGATGATCCACGAGTTCGGCTGGGGGGAGGAGGAGTGGGACCTGCTGGCCGCCGGCACCATCGCCGGCCACATCCTGGAATGCGGCGCCCAGTGCACCGGCGGCAACTACAGCCGGTGGTGGGAGGTGCCGGACCTGTGGAACGTCGGCTACCCGATCGTCGAGGCGCGGGCCGACGGCACCTTCGTGGTGACCAAGCACCGGGGCACCGGCGGCATGGTGACCCTGGGGACGGTCGGCGAGCAGCTGCTCTACGAGATGAGCGACCCGCGCGCCTACATCACCCCCGACTGCGTGGCCGACTTCACCAGCATCCAGCTGCGCGAGGACGGGGCCGACCGGGTGGCGGTGAGCGGCATCCGCGGCGGCCCGAAGACGCCGTTCCTCAAGGTTTCGGCCTCCTACCTCGCCGGCTACAAGACCAGCGGCCAGGTCACCATCTCCGGACCGCGCGCCGTCGCCAAGGCGGAGCTGGCCGCCGACATCGTGTGGCGGCGGCTGGAGCGCGCGGGATTCGTCTTCCCGCCCGAGTGCCGCTCGGTCGAGCTGCTCGGCACCGGCGTCTGCCTGCCCGGCATCCTGCCGGAGGTCTCCGAGCCGCCCGAGGTGGTGCTGCGGCTGGGGGTGCGCGACGCCGACGCCGACCGGGTGGCGCGCTTCGGCCTGGAGATCGCGCCGCTCATCACCGCCGGGCCGCCGGGCGTGACCGGCTTCGCCGGCGGCCGCCCCAAGCCGCAGGAGGTCATGGCCTACTGGCCGGCGCTCCTGGCGCGCGAGGAGGTGGAGAAGCAGATCGAGGTGACGGTTGAGGAGGTCTGAGGCATTCACCTCGCCTCGCCGGTTGGACCGGCGCACGGAGGGCCGATGAAGGTGCGGCTGGACCGCGTCGCCCACGCCCGCTCGGGCGACAAGGGCGACGCCAGCAACGTCGGCCTGATCGCCGACACCCCCGAGATCTACGCGGCGCTGCGCGACCAGGCGACGGCGGCGCGCGTCAAGCAGCACTTCCACGCCGTCTGCCGCGGCCCGGTCGAGCGCTTCGAGGTGCCCAACCTGCGGGCGTTCAACTTCCTGCTCCACGACTCGCTGGGCGGCGGCGGCACCGAGAGCCTGAAGACCGACGCCCAGGGCAAGACGCACGCCCAGGGGCTGCTGCAGATGGAGGTCGAGCTGCCCGACCGGCTGGTGCCCGCGGCGCCGAGGCAGCTGCCGTGAGCGCCGGGCCGGACACCGCCCCGGCGCCCGGGCACGGAGACGACCGGCCCGCGGCTGCCGCCGCGGCCGTGCCGTGGGCGCCCGCCGGCCTGAGCTTCGAGCGCCTGGAGGTGCGGCGCGACCGCGACCTGCTGTGGGTGACCCTGGCCGACCCGCGGCGCGCCAACGCCCTGTCGCCGGCGATGATCGCCGAGCTGACCGCCCTCTACGGCAGCCGGCTCCGCGCCGAGGGCGTGCGCGCCGTGCTGCTCGGCGGCAGGGGGAGGAGCTTCTCGGCCGGCGCCGACCTGGAGCACCTCCAGGCGGTCGCCGTGGCCGGCGAGGAGGAGAACCGGCGCGACTCCGAGCGGCTGCGCGACCTGTTCGCCGCGGTGCTGCGGCAGGAGGCGCTGACCATCGCCCTGGTGCAGGGGGCCTGCGTGGCTGGCGGCTGCGGCCTCGCCACCGCCCACGACTTCGTGATCGCCGCCGACGACGCGCGCTTCCTCTACAGCGAGGTCAAGATCGGCTTCGTGGCGGCGCTGGTCGCCACCTTCCTGCCGCTCCGCCTGCGCGGCAGCGACATCCGCGAGCTGCTGCTCTTTCCCCGCTTCCTCGACGCCCGCGCGGCGCTCGCCGTCGGCCTCGCCAACCGGGTGGTGCCGGCGCCGGACCTGGCGGCGGTGGGCGCCGAGCTCGCCGCCGAGGTGCTGACCAACGGCAGCTCCGAGTCGATCGCCGCCACCAAGCACCTGCTGCTCGCGACCCTCGGCCGCCCGCTCGGCGAGGCCATGGACCTGGCCGCCGAGGTCAACGCCCAGGCGCGCGCGACCGCCGACTGCCGGCACGGCATCGCCACCTTCCTCGCCACCAAGCAGCCGCCGCGCTGGCGGGAGTAGGCGCCCTGGCCGCCAGCCCCCGGCCGCCGTGCCCGGCGCGCCTCCTGCTCTTCGACATCGACGGCACCCTGGTGGAGTGCGGGCCGCAGACCCGCGAGCTGTTCGAGGCGGCGCTGATCGAGGTCTTCGGCACCGCCGGCGAGATCGACCGCTACAGCTTCGCCGGCCGCACCGACCCGCAGATCGTCATCGACCTGATGACCGGCGCCGGTTTCTCCCCGGACGAGGTGGCCGCGGGCCTGCCGCGGATGCGCGACCTCTACCTGCCGCGCCTGGCGCGGGCGCTGGACCGCCAGCGCATGCGCCTGCTGCCCGGAGTGGAGGACGTCCTGGAGCGCCTGGCGGCGCGCGCCGAGGTGACGCTGGCGCTGGTGACCGGCAACTGGGAGGGCGGCGCCCGCACCAAGCTCGGCCGCTTCGACCTCAACCGCTACTTCCCCTTCGGCGCCTTCGGCAGCGACGGCGTCCACCGCTCCGAGCTGCCGCCCATCGCCCTCGCCCGCGCCGCCGAGCGCCTCGGCCGCCCATTCGCCCCCGCCGAGGCGCTGGTGATCGGCGACAGCATCCACGACATCTCCTGCGCCCACGACCACGGCATCCCGGTCCTCGCGGTGGCCACCGGCAGGACCCCGGCCGCCGAGCTGGCCGCCGCCGGCGCCGATTGGGTGGTCCCCGACCTGCCGGCGGCGGCGGACCTGCTGCCGCTTTAGGTCAAAGCCGCTCGTTGGTCCCATCGCCCTGAGAGGGCGGAGCAACCGCCGACCCGCTTCTCGAAGGCGGCCCGGACGCCGCCGCACCGCTCCAGGCTCGGCATCTGCTGCACACACCCCGCAGCTCGCGGAGCGAGATGCTCAAAATCGCCGAGTGAGCTTGACGGCGCCCAACCATTGTGTGAAGGTATGTGTGGGAGGGTCCTAAACGTGCCCACCAACCTTGCCCTCGATGACCAGCTTCTGGACGAGGCACTGAGACTCGGCGGCCACGCCACCAAGCGGGAAACCGTCAACGAAGCGCTCAGCGAGTACATCGCGCGCCGGAAGCGCCTGGCGGCACTGCGCGCTTTCGGGACTTTCGAGTTCGATCCCAAGTACGACTACAAGCGAGCCCGCCGCAAGCGTTGATCCTTCTCGATACCTCCGTCCTGTCGCTCGCCTTCCGGCGCCGGCGCCGCCCCGATACCGCGCCCGACGCTGCTGCGGACCTCACGCGGATGATCGCAGAGGACTGGACGCTCGCGATCCCTGGCATCGTTTTCCAGGAGCTGCTGAGCGGCATCCGAAGTCCCTCGGAGTTCGAGCGCCTCCGCGCCATCGTCGAGGGCTTCCCGGTGCTCACGGCGACCCTCGCCGACCATCTCTCGGCCGCCGAGATCGCCAATGCCTGTCGCGCCAAGGGAATCGCCGCTTCCGCGGTCGACTGCTTGATCTCGGCTCAAGCCATTTCAGCAGGCTTCTTCTTGTTCACCTTCGATCGAGATTTCTCTCGCATCGCGTCCTGCTGCAGCCTTGTACTTTGGTCCACGGCGGGTGTAAGCCGGCGATCTCCAAAGTGAATCCAGGCCCGCCGCCTCTCTCTCAAGGTGACAAGGCATGCACCCCCACCCTTGCGTGCATCATTTGTCATCGGTCCAGACCTCTCCCAGGAAGTCCTCTCTGAAGGCGGCGCCTTCAGCCATGCCCCCGGCGACCCGCAGCGCGAGGCTCGCGATGAACTCTGCCTCATTGCGCGACGGAGCGGCGCGCAGTTCTTGAAGCAGGAGATCCGCAAAGGCTCTCGTGTGGCACCCGGCTAAAGCCGTGACCTGCGCCTGCTGATTCTTGCGCGGCTCGCGCCGGATGCGCGACCAGAGCGCAAGGGCGAGGAGCGGCGCGACGAGTCGCTCGTTGCCCGCATGCCGCACCGTGGCGGGAGGCAACAGCGCCGGACCCGCGGCATCGAGAACCGGCGGTGCGGGTGCCGGATGGCGCCAGTGCGCCCGTAGGTAGTCGCCCGCCGCAAGGAGCATCCGCTCGTCCAAGGTTTTCTCCCGCGCAGCGTCGATGAGCCTCTTCCAGACCGAGCGGAGCTGCTCGTGGAGCACGGTGTCCTGCCGCTCGATCTCTGCCAAGGTGCGCAGGCTCACCTCTGCCGCACGCTCCGGCTGGCCCTCGCGGACATGGAAGCCAAAGGCATAGAGGAGGTCGAGGAGAGCGTCCTTGTGGAGTCCGCCGTACATCCAGGAGGATTTCTCCGCAGCTTTGGGAGATCGCTACAAGTCGATCATGTGCCAGGGCAATGGTGCGCAGTTCAACGGCATGATCCCCTGCCTGTCGTGGTGCAGCAACCCCAGCTATGCTTGCCCATTCTCGTACTCTGCCCCGGAGTGGCAGGCTGCGGTGAATGTCTACTACGGCCTCGAGCCTGATCCTGTCGCCTCATACTGCCCCCGTGGTATCACAAATTGGGGAGGCAGCTATTGTGCCGCGGGGACGAGGTGCGGGGGCGATACAAATACCTACTTGCTCTTTGGCCCGCTCTTCAGTTTCGGTACTTCCGGGAACTGTCCGGCGAACCCTCCGGCCTGTCCGGCCCCAGGCATCGGGAAGCTCTGTGCGATCACGGCAAGCGCCAACTGCTTCTACCTGCAGCCAACTTGGGGGCAGGGGCCGATCTACTCTGGATGGGTGGCCGCTGGTTCACAGTACGCAGGGCAGTACTTCCCGTACGGCACCTACTACTACAGCACCAAGAACCCCCAGCGGGCGCATCTAGAAGGTGCGTCGTACTTAATGACCTATTTAGTGCTGTAACACTGGACCGGACAGTGGCAGGTCGCTGCGATCTCTCAGGGACTTGGAGCGAACGACGTTACCTTCACGGTGCCGACCTCGTGGCCGGCATCTTACAAGTATTTCATGTGGGAGGTCTACGCGGTTCAAGGGACCGGCTCATTCTTCATCGGAGTATCGAATCCGTAGAGCTGGTGATACTCTCTAGCCGCGCGGAGGCAGCCACTTCAGGGAGCGCGAGAACATAAGTCTGCCTTCAGTTCCAGGCGGAGTTCGCGAGCAACGCGCTCCAATTCACCGTCGCGGACGGAATGTTGTTGGGAGACCCCGGCGTATCGTAGCGGACGAGCGCGCCGAGATTGAAGACCTGCTGGCCCTGATGAGCATGGCCCGCGAAGAGCGGCGGCAGGATAAAGAGGGGCGTGCCGTCGCCTTGCTGGTCCGAGCAGCCCGGAGCCGGGCCATTGGGGCACGGCGGCAGCACCGACACCTCACCCGTGGTCAGCGCGCCGTTCGCATCCCAATTCATCTTGAACTGCCAGGCAACCTTGCTGAGAACGCCATAGAAACACGTGCCGTTGTCTTCGCAGGCAACCTCGTAGGAGTAGACGTTCGCACGGTACGTTTGCGGGTCCGCTCCGCGGAAGATGGTGATGTTGTAGGCAGATCCATCTTGATTGCAGAACGGCAGCGAACCCGGAACCGCGGCGCACTGCGATAGACGCACGGTGCGCGAGAGGATGGTGAAAATGTGCTGGTCGAAGTCAGTGAGGGCGTTTTCACAAGAGGAGGTGAGGCTGTCCTGCGTAATGCCCCTGCCCGCCGCATCGGCATGCGCGGCCGGCTGCTCAACATCGCTTGCCGCCGCGAGGTTATTCACGAGGAGCGGAATGATGGGCTGGAAGGGGTCCTGCTGATTCGGCTCCAACGCCATCGTCACGGTGAGGTAGGCCGCTGAGGGAGTCGGCGTCACGAGATTCGAGTCCTGCTCGCGTCGCACAAGGTTCCCTTGCGGCAGAAGGGGGCGAAGAGGATTCAGCGGATCGGCGGCCGGGTGGAGCACGAGATCAAGAGAGAGCTGCGTCTCTGCGCGAACGAAGTGGCCTGCAGGGCCGCCAATCCCGTCGGTGACGGCGAGCGCCGAGTACGTGCCGCCGCCCGCTGAAGCGCGCCAGAGGAGGAGCGACGGATGGTCGGCCATCTCAAGGCCGTTGCCCGCGAGGCGCTCTACGATCGCAGAGCGCAGCGCCAGCCGTTCGAGCTGAAGCTCATCGCAGGTCACCTGGTCGGGCGTGAGCGGATTGGTGAGGGGCGCGGCGCTCGCGGCCGGAGCGGAGAGCATGACCGCCAATGCGCACACGAACCAAGAAACGACTCTCATCGGGTCCCTCCTTCTAGCGCCGTGGTCTCAGGGAACCTGGGAGACCTTCAGCACGATGTCGTAGGCGTAGGTGGGCGAATTCGTCGGCGTGCCGCATGCGCTCATTCCCGAAATGGTCTTGGAAGACAGAACGGCTCCGCTTTTGGGGTCGAGCCACTGTACGGAATAGTGCTGCGTCTGCGACGTGAGGCACAGGCTTAGGTTCTCGGCGTACTTCGGGTTCGTGGGGCTCGTGCTGTAGATAGGTTGGTAGCCGCCAAAGGCCAGGAACTTGCCAGAGGCGTTTGTCCGACTCTTGCTGTGGTGGATGTAGAGCACGTAGGTGAGCGATGTGGCGGTGCTCGTTGGTTGGAGCGCCGCCCAATACTTGTTTTGATTGGCGTTGAAATTCGCGTAGGGCGACGGCCCGATGTTAACCCAGGTGGGGCCGCTGCCACCCTTGGGATCGGGGGAGGTTACCATCTGGCGCAGTGGCAGCGGAGAGAGAAACGTGCGCAGCGCGCCGAGCTGCTGGCGGATCGTGACGCCGAAGTCCGAGTTCCAGTAGTACCCGAAGTGATCGAAGGCGCCGCCTAAGTCCAGCATGAACTCCCACGCTTCCGCCCGCGCCGAGTCTGCTTCGCCAAAACAGTCCACCCCCGCGACCCCGGTCGGTTGACCAGACGAGTTCCGCGTGGAAGCCTCCCACCCGCAGGTCTCGCCCATCCCGCCCCAGGGGAATACGGTCGTATCGCCGCTGATCTTGCCCTCGTTCGAGGCGAGGATGATATTCGACTGACCGGCGTAGGTGCGCGCCAAAGTGATGGCGCCGAGCGCGGCGTTGTTCAAGCTGCCTCCGGCGGCAGTCTGTTGAATCTGCGTGTAATGGCCATTCACGACGGTCACCCCGGAGCCGGTCGCGAGGTAGGGCGTCGTGCCCGCCTGGGTGAAGGGTTGCACGGCGATGAGGTGGCCGTAGGCCAGGCTCCCGTTCGGGCTCACGTAGTGGCTGTTCTCGTAGGATAGAACCTCGGCGATCATCGACTGTTGCCACGGGGTCACGCCGCTCGCGAGGGCCGCGATCGGCGCCGGATAGCCGCAGGTGGTTAGAGGCTGGCCGTTTTCCGGTTCGTTCGCGATCTCGAAGTACACGTTGTCGAAGGGTAGCCCGCCGTTGATCGTACTCGGCGGCGCATCGAGCGCATCCACGGTCCAGTCGATCACAAACTTTTGATAGGTCCGCAGTGCTTCGTTGGCGTTCGCGCCGCCGTTCGAGCCGTCGAGCTGCACGAAGAAGCTGCGATCGGAGAAGCCGACCGGCATGGTGTGGGTTCCGTCGCTGCTCAGCCGGCCGTGGCGCGGATTCCAGGGACTCAGCTGCCAAATGCCGATCCACGGCGCGAAGAAGGTCACCTCCACGAAGAGCCCTTTGGACTTGGCGAAGTTCACCACCGTTTGCAGATTGGCAAAGAAGGCGATGTTGCGCTCGTCAAGGTTAAAGTAGCCGATGCCATCCGGCGGGGCGTTCGGCGGCGAAGGAAAGCCGGGCGAGCCGGGAGCATAGTATTTGAAGGGTTGGTCCTCGGGGTTCGGGGCCTGCGCCACACAACTGCCGGGCATCGTCCAGTTGCCGCCGTTGATGTTCACCCAGAGCTGGATCTTGTTGAGGCCCTTGGCCGCAGCGTCGGCGAGCACCTTTTGGTAGTTGGCCGATGCGTGGGCCTTGAAGGTACACATGTCGTAGCCGTTTCCGCCGTGCAGGTTGCATGCATTATCGGCGGAGACGCCGATCAAGGGGATGAGCGCCCCGTTGTAGTTGAAGTGCCGCTTGCTCGACCGGTCGAGACGGATGGGGCTCACGAGCGTGGACGAGAAGGGGGGCGGGGTATCGGCTCCGCCGAAGCCCGTGGGGGTCTGCCCCAGGGTATTCGGCGGCTGCGGATCGAGCTGCGGATCGGTCAGGCTGCCCGGGTCATTATCGCCGCCCTGGGCGTAGAGCTGCGCCAAGCCTCCCGCCACGCCGGCGAGGAAATAGCCGTTCACGTCGAGGATGAGATCCGTCGCACCACTGGAACTTGCATTGGCGAGCACCTGCACCGTGCCCTGGCCATCCACCGAGAGCGGGATGACCGCTGCGCCAGCGATGACCGCGTGCGTCTGGTTCGTGGAGACGACGTTCGTGGTGGGAAGCGGATCGTCGCCGGCAGCGATGCCCAGGTCGACGGTGACGGTCTGCTCGACGAGCGTGGCGTTCAAGGACACGCTGGATGCGACCGGCGGGATGCCGCAGAGTCCACCGACGGTGAAGAGGGTGGGGGTATTCACTTGGACCGGGCTCATGGTCGTGCGGGTGTCGAGTACCCGGCAGGGGGGAACGGTGAAGAAGCTGTCTGCGAGGAGTGGGCCGGCCGTGAGTCCTGCGACCGCGGCCAGGGCAAGGCAACGGCAGAGGTATCTCGCCGCCGCTATGGGGGTCTCCTTCGTGGTACGCGCCGAGAGGCTCCGAGGGCGAGAAGGCCGGGCAGGGAAACGGCCGGCAGCGGGGAGGCGGAGTTTCGACAGGGACTCCCTTCGTGATCGCAACAACTCCATAGACCCTCCCGGCTGCATGGCCGTTCTTTGTCCCCAGGCGCAATACGAGCGCCGGGAGCTGCGAGGACATGCCGTACTACTGTAGTTTAGCATCAAGGTTCCTCGATTGCGCAAGAATGCGGCGAGAGGGGTCCGCACGAGGGCCGTCGCCCTTCGCATCCCCCGCTTGCTAGCCAGCTCACAACAAAAGACCCCCAAGCGCCTGGCTTGCTAGCCAGCTCACAACAAAAGACCCCCAAGCGCCTGGCTTGGGGGTTGAGACATTGATCGACGGGAACTGGTGCGGCGTCTACGCGGCCTTCAGGAGCCGCGAGACCCGCCGCTCCAGGTGACCCGCTCGTCGGCGTGCGGGATGGCGCGGGCCAGAGCGGTGCCGCCCTGGACGAGCTGCCAGAGGGTGCGGGCGCCGCCTTCCTCGCTCTTCGCGAGTTCGATCACCCGCTCGCCCTCCCGCTTCGTGAAGTCGTGGGTGCGCAGGAAGTCGAGGACCGCCTCGTCGGAACCCGCGACCTTCCTTGCCGCCGCCCGTTCGAGCGACTGCTCCACGTCCACCACCGAGGACTCGGCATAGGCGTAGAGCCGGGGCAGGGCTTCCCGCATGAAGCGCTCGGGCGCGTTCCTCGTGTGCCGGATCTCGATCTCCTTCACGTTCCGCGCGCCCCACACGATCCGGTTGTCGCAGACGAAGTTGTAGAGGAAGGTCATAAGCCCGAAGCGGTGGGAGCCGACCTCGCTGTTCCAGACCATGAAGCCGCGGAAGAGGTTGCGCTTGACGCCATCGGCCTCGAAGCTGATCGGGTTGCGGTCATCCACGAGGAAGATGAAGACATCCCGGTCGGAGGCGTAAAGGGTGGTGGCGCGCAGAGGGTTCGAGGCCGAGTAGCTTGCGGCCGGGACCCGCCAGCGGTTGTCGGAGTTCAGCTCCCGCACCGCCTTCACGACTTCGTAGTCGTAGATCCGGCCGTAGTCGGGGCCGACGAGGCAGCGCAGCTCCGTCTCGCCTCCCGCCTCACTCCACCGGCTCATGAGCTGCACCTTCTCCGGGCCGGCCAGGTGCCTGAGCCTCAGGTTTACCGCATGTGCGGCGAAGGCGGGACCGGCGGGCGCTCCGGCCACCTCCCTGGCAGCAGATGATGGTCAATGAGGTCACCGGGTACGAGTCGCGGAAGTACGTGACGCCGAATGGTCCGCTTGCCTATAACCGGCTCGTTGCGGTGCAGCCCTTCTCCGCGGCGGGGACATCGCCCTTTCTTCCGTCCGTTCCGACCGGCTGCCTTGCTAAAAATGGCGGCAGCATCGTCCTGCGGGATGCCGCGGTCAAGGCGGGCCTTCTTGAGATGGTCGGCCAAGGTTCGAGACTCTCGAGCTAGCCGGTGGGGCGGGGAAGTCGGCCTCTGAGGCCGATAACAAAAGGGCCACGCAACTCCAGGGATGCGTTGCCTCTTGCCACCTCATCTTTCGGGCGGTCTTCCCCGTCCTTGGCTGTTCCGTGGGGTCCTGCCCATATCCGCACTGCCGAGAAAGGACGGCCGGCAGGATCGGCGAGACGGCTCGGCGCCGGCGCCAAGCTGTCACGCCTGAATCTGACCGCGCACCCCCCTTATAGGACCCTGCGGCGCGGGCCCGCGCCGCGTGCTTGGGTCTTGGATAGGAGGTTCCGATGTCCCGACTTGCATCGCTCCACTGCCGCCGGACCGCGCTTCTCGTCCTTGTCGTAGCCGCGCTCACCGCATTCGTCTACCTGGTCTCGCCCGCTCCCGCTGCCGCCGTGATCACCTGCAGCCCTGGCTTCTGCCCGCAGTCGGCCACGACCTACTACAGCGGGCCCGACCACAAGAAAGTGGTGGGCCAGTGCGGCTGCAGCTCCTGCACCGGCGAGAAGACCGACTATTTCACCGAGCACTTCGTCTGCTGCCTCTGCTAGGGAACCTCTGCACAAGAGGCTCGATTTAGCGGATACTTCGGGCCAGCCTCGCGGCGTCGATGCGGCGGCGGGCATGGGCGCCGGCGAGCTGGCCGACCGCGGCGATCCGGTCGCCGGCAACGCAGACGTCGGCGCGGAACCAGGAAGCGCCGGTCCCATCCACCACCCGCCCACCGGCAAACAGCAGGTCGC
>JASLEW010000506.1 GCA_030150965.1 Thermoanaerobaculia bacterium
AACCTCGCCCGCGTCACCACGACGGAGGGCCGGGGCGCGGGTTGTCCCCTCGGCGGCGTTAAAAGGAGGTGCGAGCCGACCCCCCTCCCGCAACGCGCAAACGCTGCCGAGCCCTCCCCACGCCGACGAGGGGAGCAAACCGCGCCCCGGCCCGGCCCGCGCGAGTCTCCGCCCGATCCACAGCCCGGCCCGCGCGAGCCCGTCGCGAGCCCCGGCCATCGCGGGACCCCGCGGCGCCAAGCCGTCACCTCCGGATACCCTCGTCCTCCGCTACAATGAGACCACCTTGAGCGCCGAGCACCTCCTGCGGAGGTGGGAGCTGCTGTCCCACCTCACCGACACGCAGCTCGCGCAGCTCGGCAACTACGCCGAGCTGCGGCGGATCCCGAGCGGCAACCTCGTCCTGCGCGAGGGCGAGCCGACCGCCGATGCCTACCTTATAGAGAGCGGCAAGATCCGCATCCAGCGCAAGACACCCTACGGCCAATTCACCCTCGCCACCCTACGGCCCGGCCACCTCTTCGGAGAGACCAGCTTCGTCGACGGCCACGCCCGCTCCGGCGACGCCCTGGCCATCGCCGACTCCGAGCTCCTGACCCTGAACCCCCTGACCCTCGCCGCCCCCATGGAACAGGACCAGAGCTTCAACGTCGCCCTCCATTGGGCCTTCTGGAAGAGCCTGTCCTTCAAACTGCGCCAGACCAACGAGCAACTCACCCGCTTCTTCTCCGAGTCCCACAAGCCCCTCTCCGCCCAGCCGCCGCCCGCCCACGAGGTCGCCGACGACTTCCACGTCGATCTGGCCTCCAAGCGTAAACTTTTCCAGGAACAGAAACTCTCCAGCCTGGAGATCAACTTCCTGGCGTCCCTGTCGCGCGAGAAGAAATTCGCCCCCAACCAGCAGATCTTCCGCGAGGGCGAGCCGGGAGAGGAGATGTACGTCCTGCTCGAGGGCCGCGTCATGATCAGCAAGATCATCCCCGGCGCCGGCGAGGAGGCCCTCGCCTTCCTGGAGCGCGGCGACTACTTCGGCGAGATGGCCCTCATCGACAACGAGCAGCGCTCCGCCGACGCCAAGGCCTCCGACAGCGGCGCCGTCGTCCTGGCCATCCCGCGCGACGTCCTGGGCGGCATCCTGGACATCCAGCGCGTGTCCTCCCTGCGCCTGCTGAAGCTGCTCTGCACCATGGTCGCGGGCCGGCTGCGCGAGCTCGACGACAAGATCATCGGCTGGTTCATCCTCGCCGGCGGCGCCGCCACCGGCTGGCCCGGCAACCGCGATTCCTAGAAGCCCGCGGCGCGCAGCGCCTTGCCGACCAGCGACGACATCGGCAGCGCCGCCCGCTCGGCGGCGTCGAACCACCCCGACTCCCCTCCTTCGCGCACCTCTCCGGCCGCGGCCGTCCCCACCTCGCCGCGGCAGACCGTGACCTCCAGGTCGCGGAAGGTGATCCCGTGGCGCACCCGTCCCAGCGCCGGGCCGAGCCGCCAGGCGCCGCCGCCGTACTTGCCGGCCAGCAGCCCCGCCGGCTCGCCCGCCCCGCCGTCCAGCTCCACCCACGGCAGCTCCCAGCTGCCCGGCAGCAGCGCGCTCTCCGCCGGCCGCCGGTAGAGCAGCACCCGGCCGTGGCGCGCCACCACCGCCACCAGCAGCCGCCGGCTCTCGGTGGCGCGCCTGCGCCGCGGCGGCGGATAGCGCTCCGGATCGCCCGCCGCCGCGGCGCGGCAACCGGCCGCCAGCGGACACTCGCCGCAGGCCGCGCGCCGCGGCAGGCAGAGCGTGGCTCCCAGCTCCATCAGCGCCTGGTTGCCGTCGCCGGGGCGCGCCGGGTCGAGCAGCTCCGCCGCCGCCGCCAGGAGGCGCGCCCGCACCGGGCCGCGCTTCGGATCGCCCGCCTCCGCCAGGCGCCGCGCCATGACCCGCTCGACGTTGCCGTCGAGCACCGGCGTCACCACGCCGAAGGCGATGCTCGCCACCGCCGCGGCGGTGTAGGAGCCGACCCCCGGCAGCTCCCGCCACTGCTCGACGGTGCGGGGAAACTCCCCGGCGGCGGCGATGCGGCCGGCGGCGGCGTGAAGCTGCCGCGCCCGCCGGTAGTAGCCGAGGCCCGACCACAGCGCCAGCACCTCGTCGATCGGCGCCCGGGCGAGCGCATCCACGGTGGGGAAACGGGCAAGGAAGCGCTCGTAGTAGGGGATGACCGCCTCGACCCGCGTCTGCTGCAGCATGATCTCCGACAGCCAGACGCGGTAGGGGTCGCGGTCGCGCCGCCAGGGCAGGTCGCGGCGATGACGGTCGAACCATGCCAGCAGCGCGCGGGAAGGAGCCGTCTCGCGAGAGGGCACCGCGTCACTCTATACGCTGTAAGCCAGTTTGGCATCGGCCGGTCTGGCACGGACCGGCCAGGGAGTCACCGGGCAGGAGGGCAGCAGGGCGACGGCCCGCGGAGCGAGAGAAGAGAGGAGGCCCTCGCTCCGGGTGGTGGGTTGGAAGTGGCTCTACCCCTGTTGGTTAGGGGACTGGAAGGAGTATGGGACCGCGGGGCCGTCACGCCCCGCCCGTGGAAGGATCAGTTGGATGAGCCGAAGGCCTCCCCTCGTATGGATCTACCTTCTGCCAGATGTAACTCGTTCCCGGCTCCTCGTATTCCCGAGCATGCGCCGAGTCCCATTCCTGCATAGGGTCCGATACTTTTTTCAAGAACAACGGATAGTGCCCCTGGCGTTTCCGCCAGGGGCACTACAGGGGGGAGATTCCAGTCGGGTGGTGGGCCGTTTGTGGCTATACCCCTGTGATCTAGGGGATTCAGGCAGGATCGTTGTGAGGTTGAGATCCCTTACGATCTCGTGTGGTGGGATTTGGTTGGTTGGTTGGAAGTCTCCCCCTCGTGATTTCCGTGTGTTGCCCATAATGGAATGCAATCACCGTGCCCACCTTGCCACCGCCCTCGCGCCCGGCGGCGCCGCGAGGCGCGCCGCCGGCTTGGCGCGGCTGGGCGCGGCACCAACCGGCCTTGGCCGGCCTGCCGGGAAGACGCGGCGCCCTCCGAGGGAGACGAGGGCTCGCGCGGGGGGACGGGTTGCTCGCACGGGGAGGCTCGCGCGGGCCGGGCTGGGGCGCGGGTTGTCCCCTCCGCGGCGTGGGGAGGGCTCGGCGGCGATTGCGCAGAGCGGGAGCAGCTCGGCTCGCACCTCCTTTTAACGCCGCCGAGGGGACAACCCGTGCCCCAGCCCTCCGGCATCTAGCTCCCGAAAGGGACAACCCACGCCCGACGCCCTGGTCTTCCGATAGCCGGGGCCTCCGGCAGGAGAGACAGCCAGCCCTCCGGCATCTGGCATCTGGCTCCCGAAAGGAGAACAATCCACGCCCTGGTCTTCAGATCACCGGAGCCCCCGGCAGGAGAGACAGCCGGCCCTCCGGCGGCCGGGGGCATGGCCCGCGCCCAGCCCGAGGCGACCCGGCCCCCCGGAGGGGGCCTGGGTGGAGGTCCCGGCTTAGATTGGATCGGTGGCTCTACCCCTGTGAGAAGGGGATGCTGGCGGATGCGAGGCGTGGTGAGACCGCTGAGGATCTCTGAACGAGGCGGGCAATCGAAGGTGGCGGGACCTCCGCCCATGCGTGGCCGTTTACCATGGCCGCGAATCTTTGCAACTTGGATGCCTGCCGCGGCCCGAACCGGGCCGCGATCTTTCCGGGTCTCCCGCCGATCCCCTGCTCTCGCGATCGCGGGCGCTGGCCGATAATAGCCCCCGCATGCCGGATCCCTCGGGCCCACCGGGTCACCCTCCCCACCCCGCCGGCCCGCCGCTGCCCCTCCTCGGCTGGAAGGAGTACCTCGACCTGCCGGAGCTCGGCCTCCGGCGCCTCAAGGCCAAGATCGACACCGGCGCCCGCACCTCGACCCTGCACATCCAGCAGATCACCTACCACGAGATCCGCCCCGACGGCGGCGCGCGGGCCGAGATCACCTTGAGCCCGCGGCGCCGCGCGCCCGAGAAGCTCCTCGTGGCGCAGGTGGCGATCCTGCGTCACATCCGCGTCGTAGACTCCGGCGGTCATCCCGAGGTGCGGCCGCTGATCGAGACGGAGATGGTGCTCGGCGGCCTGCGCAAGCGCATCTATCTCACCCTCACCGACCGCTCGACGATGCTCTTCCGCATGATCCTGGGCCGCAAGGCGATCGCCGGGGACTTCCGCGTCGACCCGGCGGCCAAATACCTGCTGCGCCGCCGCCCATGAGGATCGTCATCCTCTCCCGCAACCCGCGGCTCTACTCGACCGGCCGCCTGGTCGCCGCCTGCCAGGCGCGCCAGGTGGACGTGGCGGTCCTCGATCCGCTCCACTGCGTGGTGAAGCTCTCGCGCAAGCGGCCCGAGGTGCACCACGACGGCGAGCGCATCGGCGGCCTCGACGGCGTGGTGCCGCGCATCGGCGCCTCGATCACCTTCTACGGCCTCGCCGTGCTGCGCCAGTTCGAGATGATGGGGGTCTTCGCCGCCAACCCGAGCGAGGCGATCTCGAAGAGCCGCGACAAGCTGCGCGCCCTGCAGCTGCTGTCGCGCCACGACATCGGCATCCCGCCCACCGCCTTCGCCCGCCGGCGCGAGGACATCCGCTCCGCCATCCGCAAGGTGGGCGGCACCCCGGTCATCCTGAAGCTCCTCGAGGGGACGCAGGGCACCGGCGTCATCCTGGCCGAATCGGTCAAATCGGCCGAGTCGGTGCTCGACGCCATGCACTCGCTGCGGCAGAACATCCTAATCCAGGCGTTCGTCGAGGAGTCGCAGGGCACCGACTACCGCGCCCTGGTGGTCGGCGGCCGGGTGGTGGCGGCGATGGCCCGCCAGGCGGTCGAGGGGGAGTTCCGCAGCAACCTGCACCGCGGCGGCACCGCCCGCGCGGTGACGCTCGAGCCGCAGTTCGAGGCCACCGCCATCCACGCCGCCGAGGTGCTCGGCCTCAACCTCGCCGGGGTGGACATGATCGCCTCGCGCGACGGCCCGATGGTGCTGGAGGTCAACAGCTCGCCCGGCCTGGAGGGCGTCGAGACCGCCACCGGCCGCGACGTGGCCGGCGCCATGATCGACTTCGTGCTGGCGCACGCGCCGCGCTCCCACCCGCGCGACCGCGGCTGAGGCCGCCGCGGAGATCCCATGGCGGAGCGGGAATCGCTGCATTTCGCCGGCACCCTGATCGCGGAGGGCGAGACCGCCGACCTGCGCCTCAAGGTGGCGGAGTCCTACACCGCCGAGCCGGTGTCCATCCCGCTGACCGTGGTGCGCGGCGGCGCCGGGCCCACCGTCTTCGTCACCGCCACCGTCCACGGCGACGAGCTCAACGGCGTCGGCATCCTGCGGTCGCTGCTCAACGATTGCGACTTCCGGGCGCTCGCCGGCACGATCATCGCCGTGCCGGTGGCGAACGTCCCCGGCTTCCTCGCCCTCGAGCGCCGCCTGCCCGACCGCCGCGACCTCAACCGCTCGTTCCCCGGCAACCGGCGCGGGTCGCTCGCGGCGCGGCTCGCCGACGTGCTGTTCCGCGAGGTGGTCTGCCGCAGCGACTTCGGCATCGACCTGCACACCGCGGGCGCCGAGCGCACCAACCACCCCCAGGTGCGCGCCGACCTGTCGCAGCCCCACGTGGCGGCGCTGGCGGCGGCCTTCGGCTGCCCGCTGGTGGTCGATTCCCCCGGCCCGCCGCACTCGCTGCGCCGCACCGCGGTGGCCGCGGACGTGCCCACCATCGTCTACGAGGCCGGCAGCCCGCTGCGCTTCGAGCGCCCGTTCATCGAGATCGGCGTCCGCGGCATCCTCAACGTCCTCCGCGCGCTCGGCATGCTGCCCGGGACGCCGGAGGCGCCGCCGCTGCGCCTGCGCCTCAAACGGACCTCCTGGGTGCGGGCCACCGCCGGCGGCCTCGTCGACCTCAAGGTCGAGCTCGGCCAGCCGCTCCGCCGCGGCGACCCGATCTCCATCCACACCAATCCCTTCGGCCGCGGCACCGGGGTGCTGGTCAGCCCCTGCGCCGGCATCGTCCTCGGGCTCACCCAGATCCCGGTGGTCCACCCGGGCGATGCGGTCTGCCATCTGGCGCGGGTCGGCGCGCGTGACATCGCCGCCTGGAGCCGACTCTGGCGCCGCCCCGCGGAGTAGGATGTCGGGCGATGCGCCACCGCGGCTTTCCCCCTCCGCTCCCGGGAGCCCCCGCCCGCCTGCCGGGCGGCGCTTTCGGCCGGCGCGGGCGCCCTGCCGTGGGTGGCGGCCCGGTCTGCTCCCTCGCCGGCGCCGAGCCGTGCCTCGCGGTCAAAAGAGGGCTTGCGCGGCCGTCGCTCTGTGGTAACATGCGCGGTTGTAGCTCAGCTCGTCCAGTTCCCTGCGGCATCGATCCGGCTGAGGAATTTCCACAGGTTGTGGAATTTCTGCGGATTTCCTTGGGCATGCCGTGTGCTTGTCCTGCTGTGGCTTTCCCGTTTTGAGCAGGAGCTGAACCGAGTCGCCATGTCGCAATCCCTGTGGAACCTCCTGCAGAAGCAGCTTCGCCGGCACCTGGATCCGGAGGAGTTCGCCACCTGGTTCCGGCCCCTCAAGGTCCGCGACGACGGCGGCGGCCCGGGCGGCGCCCTGGGCGCGGGCGACGGCAAGGACGCGGGCCGGCCGGGCGACCACAAGCTCGTCCTCCTGGCGCCGAACTCGCGCTTCCTCCATACGCTCGAAGAGAGCTACCGCCCGACCGTCGACCGCGCGCTGGCCGGCCTCGACGGCCCGGCCTTCGAGGTCCTCTTCTCGCTGGCCGGAGAGGACGAGGCGCCGGCCGAGGGGCCGGTGGTGCTCTCGGACTTCAACCCCAAGTACCTGTTCCAGAGCTTCGTCGTCGGCAAGTCCAACGAGTTCGCCCACGCCGCCGCCGAGGCGGTGGCGAAGAACCCGTCCCACAGCTACAACCCGCTCTTCCTCTACGGCGGCGTCGGCCTCGGCAAGACCCACCTGCTGCACGCCATCGGCCACGAGATCCTGCGCAACCAGCCGCAGCTGCGGGTGCTCTACCTGGCCGCCGAGCAGTTCGTCAACGAGCTCATCAACTCCATCCGCTTCGACCGCATGCCGGCGTTCCGCGAGCGCTACCGCACCATCGACGTGCTGATGATCGACGACGTGCAGTTCCTGGCCAACAAGGAGCGGACCCAGGAGGAGTTCTTCCACACCTTCAACACCCTGTACACCAGCCAGAAGCAGATCATCCTCTCCTCCGACTCCTCGCCGCGCAACATCCCGACGCTCGAGGAGCGGCTGCGCAGCCGCTTCGAGTGGGGGCTGATCGCCGACATCCAGCCCCCCGACCTGGAGACCAAGGTCGCCATCCTCCAGCGCAAGGCCTACATCGAGAGCATCCAGCTGCCCGAGGAGGTGGCCGAGTTCATCGCCCAGCAGGTGCGCTCCAACATCCGCGAGCTGGAGGGGCTGCTCAACCGGGTGATCGCCTTCTGCTCGCTCACCGGCAAGCCGCTGTCGCTCGCCCTGGCGCGCGAGACCCTCAAGGACATCCTGCCCGCGGAAGGGCGGAAGCCGACCAGCCAGGAGATCATCAAGGCGGTGGCCCGCCACTACGACCTCAAGATCCAGGAGATCAAGAGCAAGAACAACTCGCGCCAGTTCGTGATCCCACGGCAGGTGGCGATGTACCTGTGCAAGAAGATCCTCGGCCTCTCCTATCCCGACATCGGCAAGCTCTTCAACGACAAGCACCACTCGACCGTCATGTACTCGGTCGACAAGGTCCAGCAAACGCGCACCACCGACCCGGACTTCGACCGCACGCTGCTGGCGCTGGAGCAGCAGCTGAGCTGAGCGCCCGGTCCGCGGCGCGCCCGACCCCCCCGGCCGGCGCCTGTGCAAGAAGCTGCGGAGCGAGCGCCGAAAAAGCCTGTGGAGCGGCTGTGGAGATCCGGCCGGCGGCCGATTCTTGCGCACGCCGTCAACAGGCTCTCCACAGCTTCCGCACACCCTGCCCCCACCGTGTCCAGCGCGATAACCTCTTGCGGAAGAGCAGCTTGGGGGAGTTTTCCGCTTTTCCTCCGGGGCCTTCTACGACTGCTCCTATGGTATATTCCAGGTTCTTGTTTGGAGTAGAAGAGCGGGAGAGAGCATGGAAATACGCGTCAAGCGCAACGACTTCCTCGGCGAGCTGATCCCGATGCAGGGCATCGTCGAGCGCAAGACCACCATCCCGGTGCTCTCGCACCTGCTGCTCAACGCCCGAGGCCGCGGCGCGGAGGACGGCGACCAGCTCCACCTCGCCGCCACCGACCTCGACGTCTCGCTGACCTCCCGTTGCGAGGCCGAGGTGCGGGAGGGCGGCGCCATCGCCGTCCAGGCCAAGAAGCTGATCGAGATCATCCGCTCGCTCTCCGCCCAGGAGGTGCTGCTGACGCTCGAGGAGCCGCGGGTGCTGGCCATCCGCGCCGGCGGCTCCCGCTTCAAGATCCACGGCCTGGCGGCCGACGACTTCCCGACCCTGCCCACGCTGCCCACCTCTCCCGATCCCGCGACCGCGCAGGGAGCCGGCGACGCCCAGGTGGAGATCCCGTTCGCCGACTTCCGCCGCATGATCTCCAAGGTGCTGTTCGCCGTCTCGGCCGAGGAGTCGCGCTTCCAGCTCAACGGCGCCTTGGTGAAGGTCAAGGACGGCGCGCTGGAGATCGTCGCCACCGACGGCCACCGCCTGGCGCTGGTGGAGAAGCGCGAGCGCTCGCTCGTCGCCGGGGCGGCCGAGAGCTCGGTGCTGGTGCCGCGCAAGGCCCTCCAGGAGCTGCAGCGGCTGGAGGGCGAGGGGATGATGCTCTTCCACCGCGGCGAGCACCACCTGTCGTTCCGCGTCGGCCGGCGCGAGCTGATCTGCCGCATCCTGGAGGGCACCTTCCCGGACTACGAGCGGGTGATCGCCAAGGACAACGACAAGAAGGTGGTCTTCGACCGCAAGGTCCTGGCCGAGGCGGTGCAGCGCGCGGCCCTGATGACCAGCGACCGCGCCCGCGCGGTGCGCATGCAGTTCTCCTCCGGCCAGCTGGTGGTCTCGGCGGTGAACGCCGACCTGGGCGAGGCGGTCGAGGAGGTCGCCTGCGAGTACGACGGCCCGGAGTTCCGCGTCGGCATCAACCCGGACTACCTGTCCCAGTTCCTCACCGCCGTCGAGTCCGATCACGTCCGGCTGGAGCTCAAGGACGAGAACACGCAGTGCGTCGGCTACCCGCACAACGGTTCGGCGCTCGCGGGATCCGGCGCCGCGGCGGAGGCTGGCGCCGACAGCCCCGCCGGCGCCGACGGCTCGGCCGGCTCTCCCCCCGCCGGCCACCCCGAGGCTGCCGCCGGGGCGCCGGAGGCGCTGGCCCGCTATCTGTGCGTGATCATGCCGATGCGCATCTAGACCGCTGCCGGTGCGCCGGCCGTGGCCGGCGCGCCGGATCCTCCTCCATCTCCCGCCGTGCTGTCGCATCTCACCGCGCGCGGCTTCCGCAATCTCGAACCCCTGGATCTCAGGCCGGCGGCCGGATCGCACCTGCTGCTGGGCGGCAACGGCGCCGGCAAGACCAGCGTGCTGGAGGCGATCTACGCCCTCGCCACCACCCGCAGCTTCCGCGCCGCGCAGATCGCCGACTGCGTGGCGCATGGCGAGAGCGGCATGGCCCTGGAAGGCGAGGTGGAGAGCGACCGCCGCACCCGCCTCGCGGTCGGGGTGCACGAGGGCGTGCGGCAGCGCGGCGTCAACGGCAAGCCGACCTCGCTCGCCGAGCACCTGGCGGTGCTGCCGGTGGCCGCCTGGGCGGCGGTCGAGGCCGGCGTGCTGGTGGGGGCGCCGGCGGCGCGGCGGCGCTTCATGGACCGCGGCGTGGTGGCCGCCCGGCCGGCGGCGCTCGACGTCCTCGGCCGCTACCGCGAGGCGCTGCGCCAGAAGCGCGAGCTGCTGCTGCGCGACGCCGCTGGCATCGAGATCTGGAACGAGATGCAGGCGGCGACCGCCGCCGAGGTGATCCGGCTGCGCGCCGCCTACGTCGACACCCTGCGCGCGGTGCTGGAGACGGTGCTGCGCGAGGTGGACGAGGCGGGCGCCGCCGGCGCCGGCGGCCAGCCCTCCCATGCCGCGCTGCGCCTGGCGCCGATCGAGCTGCGCTACCGGCCCTCGCCGCCGGAGGGGCTGGAGGGGGCCGGGGCGATCGCCGCCGCCCTCGACCGGGCGATGGCGCGCGAGCGCCGCCGCCAGCAGCCGCTGCTCGGCCCGCAGCGGGACGAGCTGGAGATCCTCTGGGGCGGCCACGAGATCCGCCGCGTGGCCTCGGCCGGCGAGCGCAAGGCCCTGTCGCTGCTGCTGCTGGCGGCCCACAGCCGGGTGGTGGAGGGCGCCGGCCGCGTGCCGGTGGTGCTGCTCGACGATGCCGACGCGGAGCTGGCGCCGGGAGCGGTGGCCGCGGTGTGGCCGGTCTTCGCCCGGCGGGCGGCAGCGCCGGGCGGCCAGCTCTTCGCCACCTCCAACCGGCCGCAGGTGTGGCTCACCCTGGAGGTGGACACCCTCTGGCAGGTGGAGCGCGGGCGCCTGGCGCGGCTCTGACCGCGGCGTCCAGGGGCGGTCCTCCCCGGCCGCCGCCGGGGGCTTTCGGGGAGCCCGCGCGGAGGGCCCCGCGCCCACGCCAAAACCCCTTTACCTACAGGGGTTAAGCCCTTGGTAAGAGGGCGTTTCCGTGCTATAATTCGACCGTTTGAGAGCTCCCGCCCGGAGCTCCCCCCGGGGTATCCGCACCGGGGCGCCCCAAGAGGGGTTTTCAAGACCCGGGAGAACCTCGGGATCCTTCCGGACATCCATCCGGGCAATCAGCGGGCTCGAACCGACCAAAGCCGGGTCAGGGGATCGACTTGCAACCATCAGACGACCAGCAGGACCGCCAGCCGGATGACGGGACGAGCGAGGAGCATGCAGTGACGACGAGCGTGGTGGAAGTTGGCGCAGCGCCGGGCGCCGAGGCGCGGCCGGCAGAGGCGCCGGCCGCGGCGGCCGGCGCCGAGCAGGAACCGGTTGCGGGCCGGCCCGCCGAGGAGCACGGCGCGGCGGCGGATCCGGCCTACACGGCGGAGAGCATCAAGGTCCTCAAGGGGCTCGAGGCGGTGCGCAAGCGCCCGGGCATGTACATCGGCGACACCGACGACGCCTCGGGCCTGCATCACATGGTTTTCGAGGTGGTGGACAACTCGGTGGACGAGGCGCTGGCCGGCTACTGCTCGGCGATCGACGTGGTGGTCCACACCGACAACTCGGTCACCGTCGAGGACGACGGCCGCGGCATCCCGGTGGACCTGCACAAGGAGGAGGGGCGCTCGGCCGCCGAGGTCATCATGACCGAGCTGCACTCCGGCGGTAAGTTCGACAAGAACTCCTACAAGGTCTCGGGCGGCCTGCACGGCGTCGGCGTGTCGGTGGTCAACGCGCTGTCGGAGACGCTGGAGCTGGAGATCCGCCGCGAGGGCCGGGTCTGGTACCAGGTCTACCACCGCGGCGAGCCCGAGGCGCCGATCGCCGCCATCGGCACCAGCGACCGCACCGGCACCAAGGTCCGCTTCCTGCCCGACCCGGAGATCTTCGCCCAGCTCGATTTCTCCTACGACACCCTGGCCCAGCGCCTGCGCGAGCAGTCGTTCCTCAACCGCGGCATCCTGATCCGCCTGCGCGACGAGCGCAGCGACAAGGCCGCCGAGTTCTCCTATGCCGGCGGCATCGCCTCGTTCGTCGAGCACCTGAACCGCAACAAGACGCCGCTGCACGCGACCCCCATCTACCTGGTCGACAGCCGCGACGACGGCGCCGGCCCGGAGACGGTCGAGGTCGCCCTGCAATGGAACGAGGGCTACCAGGAGCTCATCTACTCCTTCGCCAACACCATCAACAACCGCGACGGCGGCACCCACCTCAGCGGCTTCAAGACCGCGCTCACCCGCACGGTCAACGCCTACGCCGCCGCCTCGGGCCTGTCCAAGGCGCTCAAGGAGAACCTGACCGGCGAGGACGTGCGCGAGGGGCTCACCGCGGTGGTGTCGGTCAAGATCCGCGATCCCAAGTTCTCGTCGCAGACCAAGGACAAGCTCGTCTCCTCGGACATCAAGGGCTGGGTGGAGCAGGTGGTGGGCGACCGCCTGGCCAGCTACCTGGAGGAGAACCCGCGCGAGGCGCGGCGCATCGTCGAGAAGTGCGTCGAGGCGGCGCATGCCCGCGAGGCGGCGCGCAAGGCGCGCGACCTGACCCGGCGCAAGGGGGCGCTCGACGCCTCGAACCTGCCGGGCAAGCTCGCCGATTGCAGCGAGCGCAACCCGGAGCAGGCCGAGATCTTCCTGGTCGAGGGCGACTCCGCCGGCGGCTCGGCGAAGCAGGGGCGCGACCGCCGCTTCCAGGCCATCCTGCCGCTCAAGGGGAAGATCCTGAACGTCGAGAAGGCGCGCTTCGACAAGATGCTCTCCTCCGACGAGATCAAGACCATCATCACCGCGCTCGGCACCGGCATCGGCAAGGACGACTTCGACGTGGCGAAGCTGCGCTACCACAAGCTCATCATCATGTGCGACGCCGACGTCGACGGCAGCCACATCCGCACCCTGATCCTCACCTTCTTCTACCGCCAGATGCAGGAGGTGATCCGCCGCGGCCACCTCTACATCGCCCAGCCGCCGCTCTACAAGGTGAGCCACGGCAAGGCCGAGAGCTACCTCAAGGACGACCGCGAGTACCAGGCGTTCCTGGTGGACCGCATCCAGGCGAGCTGGGAGCTGGAGGTGCACGGCGCCGCCGGCCCGGACGGCGCCCCTGGCGCCGATACCGCCCCTGGCGCCCCTGGCCCCGATACCGCCGCCGGCTCCGGCGGCTCCAACAACACCGACGGCTCCCGCCGGTTGAGCGGCGCGCGCCTGGCGCATTTCCTGGAGAAGGTCGGCGGCTTCCGCGCCACCCTGGACCGCCTGGCGTCGCGCGGCTACCCGGCCGCGGCGCTGCGCACGGCGCTGCTCGGCGGCATCCGCGACAAGGCGTCGCTCGGCGACGCCGAGCGCGTGCGCACGGTGGCGCTGCGTCTTTCGCAGGAGGGGTTCCAGGCCGTCGAGGTCGGCCAGGACGAGGAGCACGGCATCGCGCGCATCCGCTTCTTCCACCGCCGCGACGGCGTCGAGCGCGAGGTGCGCATCGACTGGGGCCTGGTGACCAGCGCCGAGTACCGGGCGCTGGCGCAGAACCGCGAGGGCCTGGAGGCGGTCGCGGCGCGCAGCTTCGCGCTCAGCCGCGC
>JASLEW010000553.1 GCA_030150965.1 Thermoanaerobaculia bacterium
TGCGCCGCGCCGGCGGGCCGAAGTTGCCGAGGTACGAATAGGTGAAGGGGGGCGGCTTGGGGATCGCCGCCTCCGCCGCCGCCTGGCGCGCCGCCTCGGCGAGCAGCCGCTGGCGCGCCGCCTCGGGCTCGCGGCGATGCGCGAGGCCGAGGCGGCGCGCCAGCGGCTGCTCGCCGAGGCGGCGCGCCAGGCGGCGGCGGAGGCGGCGATCCCCAAGCCGCCCCCCTTCACCTATTCGTACCTCGGCAACTTCGGCCCGCCGGCGCGGCGCATCGCCGTGTTCAGCGACGGGCAGAAGATCTGGAACGTCCGCGAGGGCGACGTGCTGGAGGGCAAGTTCATCGTGGCGCAGATCGGCTATGAGTCGGTGGACATCGCGTTTGTCGGCTTTCCCGGCTGGCCGCCGCAACGCCTGGCGGTCAGCAAGAAATAGTCCTCCCTCAAAACCCCCCATATAGAGAGATCGGAGGATGTCGCGACATGTCTAGTTCATCGCAACGGCTCCTGGCCCTGGCCCTGGTGACGGTGCTGGCGGCGGGCTGCGCCGCCAACGCCAGCTACCGCAAGGCCGAGTCGTATGAGCTGGCCGGGGAGTGGGACGAGGCCGTGCTCAAGTACATGGCCGCACTGCAGGGGGACCCCGGCAACATCAAGTATCAGGCGGCGCTGCTGCGCGCCAAGATCAAGGCGTCGCAGGCGCATTTCGAGCAGGGCAAGCAGTTCGAGAAGGCGGGGGCCATGGAGCGCGCGCTGGTCGAGTACCAGCAGGCGACCCAGCTCGATCCGACCAATCAATATGCGGCGGCGCAGCTCGATCACGTGCGCCGCAGCCTGGCCGCCCAGCGGCAGAACCGCCAGGCCGAGACCATCGAGCAGATGAAGGAGAAGGTGCGCGGCGCGCGGCCGCAGCCGCCGCTGCTCAATCCGCGCTCCAACCAGCCGATCTCGCTGGAGTTCCCGCAGCCGGTGTCGATCTTCCAGATCTACCGCGCGCTGGCGCAGGCCTTTGGCATCAACGTGCTGTTCGATCCCAACCTCAAGGACCAGGACATCGCCATCGATCTCAAGGACGTCACCGCGCAGGCGGCGCTGGAGACGCTGATGCACGCCGCCGGCCACTTCTACAAGGTGATCGACGAGCACACCATCCTGATCGCCGCCGATACGCCGCAGAACCGCCGCACCTACGAGGATCTCGTCATCCAGACCTTCTTCCTGTCGAACGCCGAGGTCAAGGACATGACGACGATCCTGCGCAGCCTGATCGACGCCAAGAAGATCGCCACCAACGAGCAGCTCAACGCCATCATCCTGCGCGACACCGCCGACAAGGTGAAGGTGGCGGAGAAGATCATCGAGTCGAACGACAAGTCGAAGGCCGAGGTGGTGGTGGACGTCGAGCTGCTGCAGATCGACACCACGCGGCTCTCCGAGCTGGGCATCGCGCTGTCGCAGTACAACGTCACCCAGACGCTCAACACCGGCCTGACCGGCGGCACCGGCACCACCACCGGCGGCACCGGCGGCACGGGAACCGCCGCCACCGCCGCCAGCGGCATGCTGCAGGTGTCGCAGATCCCGTTCCTCAACCAGAGCAACTGGTTCCTGAACATCCCCAACTTCGTCTACAACTTCGTCAAGCAGAACGGCGAGGCGCGCCTGCTGGCCAAGCCGCAGCTGCGCATCACCGAGGGGAACAAGGCCAACCTGGTGATCGGCGACAAGGTGCCGATCCCGCTCACCACCTTCAACACCTCCAACACCGTCGGCACCAGCATCGTGCCGATCACCTCCTTCCAGTACCAGGACGTGGGCATCAAGATCGAGATCGAGCCGCGGGTGCACCACAACCAGGAGGTGACGCTCAAGGTCAAGATCGAGGTCAGCCAGCTGGGCACGCCGATCGTCTCCAACGGCCAGTCGGAGCCGACCATCGGCACCCGCCAGTTCGATTCCACCATCCGCCTGCAGGACGGCGAGACCAACTTCCTGGCCGGCCTGATCCGCGACGACGACAGCCGCAACGACCAGGGCATCCCGGGGCTGTCGGACCTGCCGGTCATCGGCCGCCTGTTCTCGGACAAGCAGCACATGAATCAGCACACCGACGTGGTGCTGACGCTCACCCCGCACATCATCCGCAACGCCGAGATCACCGAGGAGGACCTGCTGCCGATCTGGGTGGGCACCGAGGCCAACGTCACCTTCCGCGGCGGCAGCCCGCGCGCCGAGTCGGAGACCGAGGGGCCGTTCGAGGAGGGCAACACCCCCGAGGAGATGCAGGAGCTGGTGCGCCGGCGCCTGCAGCAGCGGCTGCCGCGCGGCCTGCGCAGCGACGAGCCGAACCCCAACCTCGACGGCGAGGTCCAGCCGCCGCCGCCGCAATCGGCGCCGCCGCCGCCCGGCACCAACCTGACGCCGGCGACGCCGCCGAGCGACATCTTCCGGCCCACCGTGCCGGCGACGCCCACCGAGCCGCCGCCGCCCGGCCAGACCGTGCCGCAGGAGCCGGGGGTGGGCCTATAGTAATAGAACAAGTCTTAACACCAGT
>JASLEW010000087.1 GCA_030150965.1 Thermoanaerobaculia bacterium
CCGCGAGCCGCCGGATCTCCGCCCGCCGGTGGGCCTCGGGGAGCGCCGCCAGGTCGATCCGCGGCAGGGCGAACGGCCGCGGCGGGGCGATCACCTGGCGGGCCTCGCCGGCGTCGCCGACCGGGAAGCTGGCGCGCAGCACGCCGTGCCGGCGCGTCACCTCCTCCAGGCAGCGGGCGAGCCGCTCCGCCGCCAGCGCGCCGGTGATGCGCACGGCGTGCGGGACGTTGTAGTGCGACGAGCCGGGCTGCAGCTGGTCGAGGAACCAGAGGCGCTCCTGGGCGAACGACAGGGGCGGCCCGGCGTCCGGCGGCCCGGCGGCGAGCGGCGGCTCCTCCGCCCGCGGCCGGCTCCCGGCGCCGCCGGACAGGCGGGCGGCGAGGCCGGCGAGCGTCGGCGCCTCGAACAGCTCGCGCACCGCCAGCTCGACGCCGAAGACCTGCCGCACCCGCGACACCACCTGGGTGGCGAGCAGCGAATGGCCGCCAAGATCGAAGAAGTTATCGCCGGCGGCAACGTGCGGGACGCGCAGCACCTCGCTCCAGATCCCGCCGAGCAGCTCGGCGATCGGCGGGAGCGGCGGGAGCGGCGGGAGCGGCGGGAGCGGCGCATCGCCGCCGTCCGGCGGCCGGCTGCCGGGCTCGGGGTCCGGCAGCGCCCGGCGGTCCACCTTGCCGCTCGGGGTCAGCGGCAGCGCGGCGAGCAGCACGAAGGCCCGGGGCACCATGTGGGCGGGTAGGCTGCGGCGCGCCGCCTCGCGCAGCGCGGCGGCGGTGAGCGCGGCGTCGCGCGGCACCACGTAGGCCACCAGGCGGCGGTCCCCGGCGCCCTCGCCGCGCACCAGGACCAGCGCCGCGCGCACCTGCGGATGCGCCGCGAGCGCCGCCTCGATCTCCCCCGGCTCGATGCGGAAACCGCGGATCTTCACCTGGTGATCGAGCCGCCCGAGGAACTCGATCTCGCCGCCGGGCAGGGCCCGCGCCAGGTCGCCGGTGCGGTAGAGGCGGGCGCCGGGCTCGGCGGCGAGCGGATCGGGGACGAAGCGCTCGGCGGTCAGCTCCGGCCGCGCGCGGTAGCCGCGGGCGACCTGCACGCCGCCGATCGCCAGCTCGCCGGCGACGCCGATCGCGACCGGCCGCAGGGCGGAGTCGAGCAGGTGGATGCGGGTGTTGGCCACCGGCCGGCCGATCGGCACGCCGGTGCGGCCCGCCGGCCGGCCGCAGGGATGGAAGGTGACGTCCACCGCCGCCTCGGTCGGCCCGTAGAGGTTGTCGAGCGCCGCGGCCGGCAGCCGGAAGCGGCAGCGCGCCGCGAGGTCCGGCGGCAGCGCCTCGCCGCTCGCGATCACCCGCCGCAGGCTCAGGCAGCGCTCGACCCCCGGCGCTGCCACGAACGCCTGCAGCATCGACGGCACGAAGTGGACCGTGGTGATAGCCTCGGCGGCGATCGTCTCGACCAGGTAGGCGGGGTCCTGGTGCCCTCCGGGCAGCGCCATCACCAGCCGCGCGCCGGCGATCAACGGCCAGAAGAGCTCCCAGACCGAGACGTCGAAGCTGAAGGGCGTCTTCTGCAGCACCCGGTCGCCCTCGCCCAGGCGGTAGCGCTGCTGCATCCAGAGCAGCCGGTTGGCGATGGCCGCATGGGTGTTCATCGCCCCCTTCGGGCGGCCCGTCGAGCCCGAGGTGTAGATAATGTAGGCGAGGTTCGACGGCTGCGCGGCGGCCAGGTCCGGCGGGTGTGCGGCGGCGAGGTTCGCCGGCTGCGCGGCGGCAGTGCCGGACCACGCCGCCGGCGCGCCCGCTGCCCGGGCCGCCCCTTCCAGGAGCACGACCCGGGCGGAGTGCCGCGGCAGGCGCTCGCCGAGGTGGCGCTGGACGAGGAGCACCGGCGCCGCCGCGTCCGCGAGCATGAAGGCCAGCCGCTCGGCGGGATCGCCCGGGTCGAGGGGCACGTAGGCCCCGCCCGCGGCGAGGACCGCGGCGAGTGCGACCACCATCTCCAGCGAGCGCTCGGCGCAGACCGCCGCCGGCACGTCGGGCCCCACTCCCAACCGTTGCAGCTGGCCGGCGAGCCGCCGCACGGCGGCGCCGAGGCCGAGGTAGCTGAGCGAGGCCGCGCCGCAGGCGACCGCCACCCGGTCGGGGGTGCGCGCGGCCTGCGCCGCGAGGAGCTGGTCGAGGCGCTGCGGGGCGGCCCAGGCCGCGGCCGTGTCGTTCCACTCGCGGACCACCTGCTGCCGGGCGGCGGCGGAGAGCAGCGGCAGCCCGCCGATGCGCCGCGCCGGGTCGGCCGCGGCGGCGGCGAGGAGCGCCACGAGGTGCTCCGCCCAGCGCGCCACGGTCGGCGGGTCGAACAGCTCGACGGCGTACTCGAACGCGCCGCCGATGCCGCCCTCCGACTCGCTCAGGGTCAGGGTCAGATCGAGCTTGGCGGTCTCTCCCGGGGCCGGGAGCTGGCGCAGCCGCAGCCCCTCCAGCTCGATCGCGGCGCGCGGCGCGTTCTGCAGCACGAAGAGGACCTGGAACAGCGGCGTGCGGCCGAGCTGCCGCGGCGGCGAGAGCTCCTCGACCAGCTTCTCGAACGGCAGGTCCTGATGCGCGAAGGCGCCCAGGGCGGTGCGCCGCGCCCGCGCCAGGAGCTCGCCGAAGGGCGGATCGCCGGCGAGCTCGCCGCGCAGCACCAGGGTGTTGGCGAAGAACCCGATCAGCCCCTCGACCTCGGTGCGGGTGCGGTTGGCGACCGGCGTGCCGACCAGGAGGTCGTCGACGCCGGCGAGCCGGCCGAGGAGGCACTGGAACGCGGCGAGGAGGGTCATGAAGAGGGTCGCCCCGGCACCTCGGCCGAGGGCGGCCAGCTCCGGCCCCAGGGCCGCCGGCAGGCGGAATGGGAGGACGGCCCCGCGCTGCCCGGGCACCGCGGGGAGCGGCCGATCGAACGGCAGGTCGAGGGCCGGCGGCGCGCCGGCGAGCGCCTGGCGCCAGAACGCCAGCTCGGCCGCGAGCCGCTCCCCGGCGAGCCAGCCGCGCTGCCAGACCGCGAAGTCGGCGTACTGCAAAGCGAGCTCGGGCAGGGGCGAGGGGCGGCCGGCGGCGAAGGCGCCATAGAGGGCGGCGATCTCGCGCACCACGACGCCGATCGACCAGCCGTCGCCGGCGATGTGATGGAGGGTCGCGAGCAGCGCGTGCTCGTCCGCTCCGAGCCGCAGCAGGGTGGCGCGCAGCACCGGCCCGCGCGCCAGGTCGAAGGGGCGAAGCGCCTCACGGCGCGCCAGGAGCCGCGCCTCGGCGGCGCGCGCCGCCGCGCCGAGCGCGGCGAGATCGACCAGGGGGAGCGGCATTGGCGTGGGGGGCGCGGGGAACGCGGGCGGCGCGATCCGCTGCACCGGCGTCCCCAGCGGCGCCGCGAAGGTGGTGCGCAGCACCTCGTGGCGGCGGACGATCTCGCCGAACGACGCGGCGAGCGCCCGCCGGTCGAGGCGGCCGTCGAGCAGCAGGGCGCTCGGCAGGTTGTAGGCCGCGCTGCCGGGAGCGAGCTGATCGAGGAACCAGAGCCGCTCCTGGGCGAAGGAGAGCGGCGGCGCGGCGGGGCGCGGCGCTCCCCGCCGCCGCCGCCGCTGCCGCGCCGCCGCTGCCGCCGCTCGTCGGGGCGCCGCG
>JASLEW010000089.1 GCA_030150965.1 Thermoanaerobaculia bacterium
GGCGGCGCCCCCGCGGTGGCCGCGCCGGCTGCCGCCTGCCGCCTGCCATCCAGCGCCAGCGTCCTCCCGGCCCCGGCCGGCAGGCGCGCCGCGAGGCCGGGTCCCACCAGCACCAGGCGCGGCGCGGCGCCGCCGAGCATCAGGGCCAGGCGCTCCGCGGGATGGGTCGGGTCGAGCGGCAGGTAGGCGGCGCCGGCCTTCACGATGCCGGCGAGGGCGGTCACCAGCTCGGCCGAGCGCTCGGCGAAGAGCCCCACCAGGTCGCCGCGCCGCACGCCGTGCCGCACCAGGCGCCCGGCGAGCGCGGCGGCGCGGCGGTCCAGCTCGCCGTAGGTCAGGCGCAGCTCGGCCGGCGCCGCCGGCCCGGGAAGGGCGGCCACCAGCGCCGCGGCGTCGGGGCGCAGCGCCGCCTGCTCGCCGAGGAGCGCGGCGATCGAGGCCGCCGCCAGGTGGGCGGCGGCGGTGTCGTTCCACTCGACCTCCAGCTGCTGGCGCTCGGCCGGGGAGAGGAGCGGCAGCGCCCAGAGCGGCCGCTCGGGCGCGGCGGCGAGGCCGGCGAGCAGGTTCTGCAGATGGGACAGGATGCGCCGGCTGGTGGCCGGGATGAAGCGGTCGGCCGCGGTCAGCCGCAGCACCAGCTCCCGGCGCGCCACCACGGTGAGGGTCAGCGGGTAGTTGGTGCGCTCGCGCGTCGTCACCTCGCCGATGCGCAGCTCGCCCAGGCTCGCGGCGACGGCGGGGTCGAGCGGATAGTTCTCGAAGACCAGGAGGCTGCCGAACAGCGGCTCGCCGGCCGGCACCTCGGCCAGCGCCTGGATGCGGGCGAGCGGCGTCCATTCGTGCTGCCGCTGCTCGAACTGCGCCGCCTGCAGGCGCGCGAGCCAGCCGGCGGCGGGCTCGCTCTCTGGCACCTCGGCGCGCACCGGCAGCGTGTTGATGAACAGCCCCACCATCGACTCGACGCCGGCCAGCTCGGCGGGGCGCCCGGCGACCACGGTGCCGAAGAGCACCTCGGAGGTCTGCGCATAACGGGAGAGCAGCAGCGCCCACGACCCCTGCACCAGGGTGTTGCGGGTCAACCGCAGCCGCTGCGCCAGGGCGCCCAGGTCCGCCGCCAGCGCCGCCGGCAGCGTGGCCGTGCGCTCGTGCGCCCCGGCCTCGCCGGCCGGGGCGCCGGCGCCCTCCTCGGCCTCCTCGGCCTCGCCGGCCTCGATGCTCCGCGGGGTCTCCGGGGTCCCCGGGGTCTCCGGGGCCGCGCCGTCCGCGTCGCCCGCCGGGGAGGCGCCCGCGGCCGGCCGGTCGAACGGCAGCGGCGTGGGCGTGGTGAAGCCGTGCAGCCGCTGCCGCCAGAAGCCCTCGGCCTCCGCCTCGTCGCGCGCGGCGAGCCAGGCGACGTGGTCGCGGAACGGCCGCGGCGGCGGCGGCAGCCGGGCGGGCTCGCCCGCCACCGCCGCCGCGTAGAGCGTGAAGACCTCGGTGAGCAGCAGCGAGAAGCACCAGCCGTCCAGGATCAGGTGATGGAACGTCCACAGCAGCCGGTGGGTGTCCTCGCCGGTGCGCACCAGGGTGAGGCGCAGCAGCGGCGGCACGCCGAGCGCGAAGCCGCGGGCGCGGTCGGCGGCCAGGAGGTCGCGCCACAGCCCGTCATGGAGGGCGGCCGGCACCATCCGCCAATCGTCGGCCGCCCACGGCAGCCCGGCGGTGCGCACCACCAGCTGCATCGGCCGTTCGGCGCCCTGCCAGACGAAGGCGGTGCGCAGCGCCGGATGGCGCTCGACCACCCGCCGCCAGGCGCCGGCAAAGGCCGCCGCGTCGAGCGGGCCGGTGAGCTCCGCCGTGAGCTGCTCGACGTACAGCTCGGCCCCTTTGGTGTAGAGGCTATGGAACAGGATCCCCTGCTGCAGCGGCGCCAGCGGGTAGAGATCCTCGACCTCCGCCGGCCCGGCGCCCCCGGCACCCCCGGCGCGCCAGCCGTCCAGCAGCCGGTCGAGCGCCGCCTGGCCGAGGCCGGCGAGCGGGAAGTCGGACGGCGTGAAGCCGCCCGCCGCCGCCGACCGGCAGTGGGCCACCAGCTCCGCCAGCTCGGCGACGAAGCCGTGCGCCAGCCGCTCGGCGGTGTCCGCCCGGTGGGCCTCCGGGTCATAGGTCCAGCTCACCCGCAGGCGGCCGTCGAGCACCAGCGCATCGATCGCGAACAGATGGCGACCGGCCACCGCCTCGCCCAGGGTGGCGCCGGCCCCCTCGGGAGCCAGCGCGAAGAGCCCCGCCGCCGGGCCGGCGGTTGCGGTCGCCGGCGCCACGCCGTCGAGCTGGCCCAGGTAGTTGAAGGAGACCTGCGGCGCGGCGAGCGCCGCCAGGCGAGCGCCGATCGCGGGCGGCGCGGCATAGCGCAGCAACCCATAGCCCAGGCCGTGGCGCGGCACCGCGCGCAGGATCTCCTTGACGGTGCGGATCGCCGCGCGCGGATCGGCCGCCGGCGGCAGCGCCAGGGCGACCGGGAACATGGTGGTGAACCACCCGACCGTCCGCGACAGATCGACCCCGTCGAAGACCTCCTCGCGCCCGTGCCCCTCCAGGTCCACGAGCAGCGTGCCGTCGCCGGTCCAGGCGGCGAAGGCGCGGGCGAGCGCCGCCAGCAGCAGGTCGTTGACCTGCGTGCGATAGACCGCCGGCACCTCCTGGAGCAGCGCGCGCGTCTCCTCCTCCCCCAGCGCCGCCTCGGCCGTCGCCACGCGGCCGGCGGTCGCCGGCCCACCCGGCGCGCC
>JASLEW010000722.1 GCA_030150965.1 Thermoanaerobaculia bacterium
TCTGCCGGCGCCGGCGCGGCGGCTGCTGCCGGCCCCGCCTGGGACCGCGTGGGCGGCGCCGCCATGGCCAGGACCGCCAGGGCCGCCAGGGCCAGGGCCAGGGCGGGAGCGGGCGTGCGGCGCGCCAAGCCCTCAGCCTCCGGAACGGGCGGCGCCCGCGGCACCCGGAGCCGGGGTGCCGGCCTCGACGATCTCCAGCTGGCGGTTGCCGGCGATCGGGCCGGCCAGCGTCTGCACCCGGCCGGACGGCCAGCGCACCTCGATCCTGTCGGCCGCGGCGGCGGCGCCGAGGCCGAAGTAGAGCGGCAGGTCGCTGTGCGAGAGGTACCCGGAGTTGCCGTCCACGAGCTGGGTCATGGTCATGCCGGCGGCGGTCACCCGGACCACCGCGCCGATGCCGTCGCGGTTCGACTGCCGGCCGACCAGGCGGACCTTCAGCCAGTGGATGGTCCGCCGGTCGGCGAGGTCGCTGAGCAGGACCTGCGGCGCGGAGTTGAACTCGTTGGTGATGATGTCGAGGTCGCCGTCGTTGTCGACGTCGAAGATCACCGCCGAGCGGGTGCCCAGGGTGCCGGTGATGGTCACCATGCCGGTCCTGCCCTTGCACCAGCGGTGGTCCTTGTCGGCGCCCGAGCAGTCGAGGGTGAACCAGGGCTGGCGCGTCCGCCCGCCGGGCCGCGGCTCGATGCCGAGCACGAAGGCGGCGTCGCGGAACTGCTCGCCGCGGTCGTTGAGCAGCAGCGAGTTGACGCCGTAGCGCCAGGGGTAGTTCATGCTGGAGGTGATCAGCACGTCCTGCCAGCCGTCGGCGTTGAGGTCGGCGACGCTCACCCCCCAGGGCCAGTAGTTCTCCAGCCCGAGGTCGTCCGACATCTCCTGGAAACGGCCGTTGCCCAGGTTCTTGTAGAACGCGTTGCCGAAGATCAGCTTGCTGAAGTCGCCGCCCACCATCTTCACCACGCCGGGGTCGTCGCTGTGGTAGAGGATCTTGCGCTTCTCGTCCTGCGGCGCCGAGTTCTGGAACATGTCGGAGTGCATGTCGGTGACGAACAGGTCGAGCAGGCCGTCGTTGTTGTAGTCGAAGACCTTGATCCCCATGGCGCCGAACGGCGTCTTGGGGAAGTACTGCGCGGTCTTGTCGACGAAGCGCTTGCCGCCCTCGTTCTCCCAGTAATGATTCGGCCCCTGCATGTCGGCGATGTAAAGATCGGGGTAGCCGTCGTTGTTGAAGTCGGCGATGGTGGCGTCGCCGCTCCACGAGCAGGCGTTGAGGCCGGTCTCGCGGGTGACGTTGCGGAAGTGGTTGTGGCCGTCGTTGTGGTAGAGCACGCTGCACTCGGTGCGCTCGGGCATGAGGTGGCTCAGGAAGGCGTCGGGATGCGCCACGTAATAGCCGCCGGGCCCCTTGACGTCGGTGGTGTACTTGCCGACGTTGACCAGCAGCAGGTCGAGCAGGCCGTCGTTGTCGTAGTCGAAGAACACCGCCGCCGAGGAGTGGCCGGAGTACTCCAGGCCGGCCTCCTTGGTGATGTCCTTGAAGTGCCCGTGGCAGTCGTTGAGGAACATCGTGTTGCCGCCGCGCACCGAGGTCACGTAGAGGTCGGGGCAGCCGTCGTTGTTGATGTCGGCGAAGGTGGCGGTGACCGAGATGCGGTCGTCGAGCCCGACGCCGGCCTCCCTGGTGATGTCCTTGAACTTGCCATGGCCGAGGTTCTTCCACAGCTGGTTGCCGCCGAGCTGGTTGACGAAGTAGACGTCGATCAGCCCGTCGCCGTCCACGTCGGCGGCGACGATGCCGTTGCCGTGATCGTAATGGGCGGCCTTGTAGGCCTTGCCGGCGTCGTCGACGACATGATTGACGAAGGTGATGCCGGAGGCCGCCAGGCTCTCGTGAAACTTGAAATCATGGAACACCTGCATGTGCGCCGCCGCCGCCAGCTCCGCCTGGCCGCGCGCCGCCAGGGTGTCGGCGCCGGGGTCCGGCTCCGGCACGTTGACCACCTGCGGCGGCGCCGCCGGCTGCTCGGCGCCGCGCAGCGCGCGCAGCGACGGCGGGACTGAGGCCACGGCGGCGAGCAGGACGATCGGGAGGAGGACGAAACGGAGCGGCTGGCGCATGGCGATGACTCCTGGCGGGAGGCTTGGGGACCGCGCGGCATCATAGCACCCGCTGCCGGCGGGATCAGCGGGGCGGCGGCGGCGCGGTGACCGGGGGCGGCATCTCGATGGCCGCCCGCTGCCGGACCGCCGCCGGCGGCGGCCAGCCCTCCATGCCCGCCTCGCGCAGGCGGTAGACGCGGTCGGCGTCGCCGGCCGCCGCGGGCCGGCTTCTCCGGCGTCAGGCCTTGGCGTCGTACCAGCTGTCGCCGGCGCCGACCTCCACCACCAGGGGAACGGTGAGCTGGGCGACGCCCTCCATCTCACGGCGCACCAGGCCGCCGACCGCGGCCACGTCGCCCGCCGGGACCTCGAACAGCAGCTCGTCGTGCACGGTCAGCAGCAGGCGGGCGCGCGGCCGCTCGCGGCGCAGGCGGCGGTCGATCGCCACCATCGCCATCTTCAGCAGGTCGGCGGCGGTGCCCTGGATGCGCGCGTTGATCGCCATGCGGCGGGCGTTCTCGCGCAGGTTGCGGTTCTTGCTCTGGATGTCGGGGAGCCAGCGCACGCGGCCGTAGAGCGTCTCGACCTTGCCGTCGCGCTCGGCGGCGCGGACGGTCTCCTCCACGTAGCGGCGCACGCCCTGGTAGCGGTCCAGGTAGGCGCTGATGAAGCGGTCCGCCTCGCCGCGCCCGATGCCCAGGTTCTGCGCCAGGCCGAAGGCGCTCATGCCGTAGAGGATGCCGAAGTTGATGGTCTTGGCGGCGCGGCGCTGGTCGGCGCTCACCAGCTCGGGCGCCATGCCGAAGACGATGGCGGCGGTCGAGCGGTGGATGTCCTCGCCGGCGGCGAAGGCGCGGATCAGCTCGGGCTCGCCGGCGATGTGCGCCAGGATGCGCAGCTCGACCTGGCTGTAGTCGGCGGCCAGCAGCTGGTGGCCGGGCGCGGCGACGAAGGCGCGCCGGATGCGCTGGCCGAGCTCGGTGCGCACCGGGATGTTCTGCAGGTTGGGGTTGGCCGAGGACAGCCGGCCGGTGGCGGCGACCGCCTGCTGGAAGCGGGTGTGGAGGCGCGCGTCGGCGCCGAGCAGCAGCGGCAGCGCGTCGACATAGGTGCTCTTGAGCTTGCTCAGCTCGCGGTAGCGCAGCAGCAGCTGGGCGATCGGGAAGCCGCGGGTGGCGAGCTCCTCCAGCGTCTCGGCGCCGGTCGCGTAGCTGCGCGTCTTCTGCGTCCGCTTGAGCACCGGCAGCCCGAGCCGCTCGAAGAGGATCACGCCGAGCTGCTGCGGCGAGTTGAGGTTGAAGCGCTCGCCGGCGTGCTGGCAGATCTCCTCCTCGAGACGGGTCAGCTCCTCCCCCAGCTCGGCCGACATGCCCCGCAGGAAGGCGGTGTCGAGCCGGATGCCGGCCTCCTCCATCGCCACCAGCACCGGCAGCAGCGGCCGCTCGATCTCGTGATAGATGCGGTCCAGGGCGCTCCGCTGCCCGGCGGGGGCGGCGGCCAGCTCGCGGCGCATGGCGGGCGCCATGGCGCGGGAGAGGGCCACCCGCTCGGCGGCATAGGCGAGCAGGCGCGGATCGCCCGGCGCCGGCGCCTCGGCCTTCTCCCAGCCCGCCTCCTTGAGGGTCAGCGGCCGGGTGTTGAGGCGCTCCAGGGCCAGCTCCTCCAGGCTGTGGCCGTGGACCGACGGCTTCAGCAGGTAGGAGACCAGCATCAGGTCGAACAGCTCGGCCTCCGGGACGGAGGCGGGCGCGGCGGTGGCAGCGCCGGGGCCGAGAGCGCCGGGGCCGGCGGAGACGGCGCTGACGGCCGCGGCGTTGCCGGCGTTGTCAGGGGGGGGGGCGCTGGAGTGATCGGAGAGGCCGGCGGCGCCGGCGCACAGCCGCAGCGCCTCCTTGAGGTTGTGGCCCGAGATGCGCAGGCCGGGGGTGGCGAGCCAGCGCTCCAGGGTGGCCGCGGCGGCGGCGCGCAGGCCGGGGCGGCGGAAGTCGGCCACCAGC
>JASLEW010000753.1 GCA_030150965.1 Thermoanaerobaculia bacterium
GAGCGACGCTGTTCATGGTCCTCCTCGCCGCCTGCGGCGTGCTGCTGTCCCGCGTCTCGGGACAGGACGACGTGGTCATCGGCTCGCCGGTGGCGAACCGCGGCAGGGTGGAGCTGGAGGCGCTGATCGGCTGCTTCGTCAACACCCTCGCCCTGCGTGTGCGGCTGGCCGGGAGGCCGGCCTTCGGCGCGCTGCTGGAGCGCGTGCGCCAGGTCTGCCTCGATGCCTATGCCCACCAGGAGCTGCCCTTCGAGAAGCTGGTCGAGGCCCTGGCCCCGCAGCGCGCCACCGGCGCGAGCGCGATCTTCCAGACGCTGCTCGTGCTGCAGAACACCGGCGGCGGCGGCGGCACCGCCGCGGCGCCACCGGCCTCCGGCCACCCGCCTGCTGCGCCGCCCGCCGCCGGCCGCTCCCAGGGTCCAGTCCCCGGCCTGCGCCTGGAGCTCGCCGAGATCGACATCGGGGTCGCCAAGTTCGATCTCACCTTCGAGGCCGCGGGCGAGGCGGACGGGGGCGGCGGCGGCCTGCGCCTCACGGTCGGCCACAGCGCCGACGTCTTCGACGCCGCCACGGCCAGGCGCCTGGCCCATCATCTCCTGACTCTGCTGGAGGCGCTGGCCGCCGGCCCTGCCGCGGCCGAGGCCTCCGGCGCCGCCACGGCGGACGCGGCGGGAAGCTGGCGGATCGCCGCCGCCGACCTGCCCTGGCTGAGCGCCGCGGAGCGGCAGCAGCTGCGGGAGTGGAACGCCACCGCCGCGGCCTACCGCCAGGACCGCTGCCTGCACGAGCTGGTGGAGGAGCAGGTGCGCCGAACCCCCGGGGCGACGGCGCTGAGGACCGCCACCGCCGCCGCCGCGGGCGTCGCGGCCGCGGATGGCGCCGACGAAGCGGGCGGCGCCGGGCGGGATGGCGCCACGTGCCTGACCTACGCCGCGCTGAACGCCCGCGCCAACCGCCTGGCCCGCCACCTGCGCGCATTGGGCGTCGGCGCCGACAGCGTCGTGGCGATCGCCGCCGGGCGCTCGGTCGCCCTGGCGGTGGGGATCCTGGCCATCCTCAAGGCCGGCGGCGCCTATCTGCCGCTCGATCCCGACTACCCGCGCGACCGCCTGCTCCACATGCTGCGCGACGCCCGCGTGCGGCTGCTGCTGGCCGCGGGCGACCTGGCGAGCGGCCTCGCCGCGCCGGACCCCCGCCTGCCGCGCCTCGACGACCCGGCCGCGCCGGACCCCCGGGCGCCGGGCCTCGACGACCCGGCCGCACCGGACCTGCGGGTGCTGCGCCTCGACGACCCCGCGGCGCCGTGGAGAGGCCGCCCGGCCCGCGATCTGCGGCGCGGCCCCGGCGCCGCCGCCCCGGACAACCTGGCCTACGTGCTCTACACCTCCGGCTCGACGGGGCGGCCGAAAGGGGTGATGACCACGCATCGCGCCATCGTCCATCACCTGCTCTGGCGGCAGGAGCGGTACGCCCTGGGGGCGGACGACCGGGTGCTCCAGAAGACGCCGGTGGGCTTCGACATCTCGGTGTGCGAGCTGTTCTGGCCGCTGATCGCCGGGGGCTGCGTGGTGATCGCGCGTCCCGGCGGGCACCGCGACACCGCCTACCTGTGGCGGGCCCTGGCGGCCGAATCGATCACCATGGTGCACTTCGTGCCGCCGATGCTCGCCGCCTTCCTCGACGACGCCGCGGGGGACGAGCGACGCCGCCTGCCCGGCCTGCGCCAGGTCTTCGTGGGCGGCGAGGCGCTCTCGCCCGAGCTGCAACGGCGCTTCCACCGGGCCCTGCCGGCGCCGCTGCACGATCTCTACGGCCCCACCGAGACGGCGGTGGACGTGACCCTCTGGCCCTGCGATCCCCGGCGCCCGCGCCACCCGGTGCCGATCGGCCGGCCGGTGGCCAACACCGCCATCCACCTGCTCGACGGCGAGGGGCGGGAGGTGCCGATCGGCGTGCCGGCGGGCCTGTTCATCGGCGGCGTCCAGGTGGCGCGCGGCTACCTGCACCGGCCGGAGCTGACCGCCGAGCGCTTCCTGCCGGATCCCTTCGGTGCGCCGGGATCGCGTCTCTATGCCAGCGGCGACGTGGCGCGCCATCTCGCCGACGGCGCCATCGACTACCTGGGCCGCGCCGACGGCCAGGTCAAGCTGCGCGGCTTCCGCATCGAGCTGGGGGAGATCGAGAGCGCCCTGCTGCGCCATCCGGCGGTGCGCCGGGCGGTGGTCTGCCTGGCCGCGGGCCCGCCCTCGCCCGGCGGCGCCGCCGAGCGCCGGCTGGTCGCCTACCTCGTCGTCGCCCGGCCCAACGCGGTGGAAGCTGCCGCTGAACCCACCGTCGCCGGAGTTGCGGCCGGAGTCGCCACCGTCGCTGCCGCCGGCAGCGGCGAGGCGGAGGCCGGCCCTCCGGGGCAGCCGCACGCGGTGCCGGCCGCGGCGCTGACCGCGGAGCTGCGCGCGGCGCTCGCGGCGCGGCTGCCGGAGCACATGGTGCCGGCGGCGTTCGTGGTGCTGCCGGAGCTGCCTCTCACTCCCAGCGGCAAGGTGGACCGGCGAGCGCTGCCGGCGCCGGACTGGAGCGCCGGCGGCACTGCCGGCGGTGCGGGCGGCCCGGCCGCGACGCCGCTGTCGCCGGTCGAGGCCGCCCTGGCGGGTCTCTGGGCCGAGCTGCTGGGGCTCGCGCCGCCGTCCACCGGCCACGGCACCGCGGACACCGGGCCGGAGGCGCCGCCCATCGGCGCCGGCGACAGCTTCTTCGCCCTCGGCGGCCATTCGCTGCTGGCGACGCGCCTGGTGTCGCGCGTGCGCCAGCGCTTCGGCGTCGAGCTGCCGCTGCGCCGCGTCTTCGAGAGCCCGACGCTGGCCGCGATGGCGCGCGAGATCGGCGGCCTGGAGCGCGCGGCCGGCCCGCCCCTGGCGGCGCGGGCGGCGCTGGCGGCGGAGGCCCGTCAGGCGGGCACGCCGCCGGGCGCGCTATCACCGCTGCCACCGCTGCCTCCGCTCGGCCCGCGGCCCCCCGGCGCCGCGGCGCCGCTGTCCTATGCCCAGGAGCGCATCTGGTTCCTGGCGCAGCTCGCGCCGCAGAGCGTGGCCTACAACCTCTGCGGCGCCATCCGCCTGGACGGCCCGCTCGACGGGCGCGGGCGGAGCACGCTCGCCTGGAGCCTGGGCCAAATCCTCCGCCGCCACGAGGTGCTGCGGACGGTCTTCCCGGCCGGCGAGGCCGGCGTCCCGGCGCAGGTGGTGGTGCTGCCCCACGCTCCGGCGCCGCTGCCGCTGGCCGATCTGGCGGCGCTGGGCGGGCGGGCCGCCGCCGAGGCCGCGCGGCTGGCGGCGGCGCTGGGCCGCCGGCCCTTCGATCTCGCGCGCGGACCGCTGCTGCGGCCGCTCCTGCTCCGCCTCGGCCCGCGGCGGCACCGGCTCCTCGTGGCGCTGCATCACATCGCGGCCGACGGCTGGTCGGTGGGCATCTTCCGGCGCGA
>JASLEW010000821.1 GCA_030150965.1 Thermoanaerobaculia bacterium
CGCCGGCCAGGCCGGCCCCGAGGACGGCGGCCAGGGCGAGCAGCGCGGTGGGGCCTGCCGCCACCAGGCGCACCCCGCGGGCGGAGCGGGAGGGACGGACGGAGGAGTGCCTCGGCATTCTGGACATGGTTCTCCTTGACGGGTTGAGGCCCGGGCGGGCCACGCGAGCGTGGGCAGGGCACGTGGTCCGCGGCGACGGGCACGGGGATTCTAACCGGCGGCGCCCGCCGCACGCATCCGGTGCCCGGCTCCGGCGGGCCGCCGCGGCGCAGCCGGACGGCCCATCCCGGCGGTGCGAGCGGAGCTTCGACTTTCGGCTATGCTTGCCCGGGCGGCATCGGGACCGATGCCTCCACCTGGCGCGCACGCGCCCGAGGTTGGTCCTTGAGACTCCTTGCCGCCAAGCCCAGCATCCCGTCATGGGCGCTTTCCGGTGCGAGCCTGCGCTGGGCGATCGGGCTCTTCTGCGCCGTGATCGGCGCGTTCGTGCTGATCGCGCCTCACCAGTTCGCCGGCCCCCTGCACCAGCCGCTGGAGGTCTGGCGCACGCCCTGGGCCCTGGTGTCGCTGGCCGCCGGCGTCGCACTGCTCTCGGTGGCGGGCACGCGCACCTACCGGCGCCAGCGCCTGGCTGCCCACATCCTGGCGGCGGCGATGCTCTTCGTCCTGGCCGCCTACGACCTCTCTCATCGTTCGCTCAACGGCTTCATCACCTACACGCTGCTCGGCAGCGGGTTGCTGACCCGCTCCGGCCTGCGCGGCCGGGGGCCGGAAGGCCCCTCGGGCGACCTGTTCGGCCTGCTCCTGGGGATCATCGCCGCCCTCGACGGATTGCTGCTGCTCCTCGTGCCCCAGGCCATGCTCACCGATCCGATCGCCGGCCGCCGCATCGCCCACCTGCCGATCGTCGGCCTGGCGCTGCTGGTGAGCGGCCCGCCGCTCGTCTGGGTGCAGATCCGCCCGCAGCCGCGCCGCTGGACCTGGGCCGCCCACCTCGCCGCGGGCGCGGCGCTCATCGCCTACGGCGCCGTGCGCGCAAGCCTGCGCCCGTCCTGGACCATGCTCGCCGTCTACTGGGGGATGGGCGGCGCCATCGCCCTGCTGCCGGCCCTCCGCGATTGGTCGGCCGGCTTCGATTCCTCGTCCCTGCGCACGCGCCTGGCGATGACCTTGGCCATCGCCACCTCGGTCGCCCTGATCGTCGCCGCGGCGGTCTCGAACGCGCAGGAGGAGCCCCTGGCCGTCGCCCAGGCCCAGGAGACCCTGGACATCGAAGCCCGCTCGGTGGCGCAGGACGTGCGCGACTACGTCGAGCTCAACGGCTCGCGGGCGGCCACCATCGCCGCGCTCACCAGCCGGCTGCCCGCGGCGCCGGCGGCGCAGCAGCGCCTGCTCACCGCCAGCCGGCCGAGCTATCCCGGCGCCGTCGGCCTGCTGCTGCTCGACCGCGACGGCCGCCTGGTCGCTTCCGACGGCGGGGCCAGCCTCGGCGAGGCGACGCTCCGGGGCGCCGCCGCGGCGGCGCTGGCGAGCGGCGCCGCCCCGGTGCAGCTGGCGCTCGACCGCCTCACCCATCATCAGCTGCTGCTGGTCGCCACCCGCGTCACCGGCGGCGACGGGCAGCCCACCGGCGCCGTCGTCATGGCCTTCGACTCGCGGCTGCTCGACCTGCGCATCGGGCGCGCCGGCGCCATCGTGTCGGTGGCGGACGGCGGCGGCCGCCTCATCGCCCGGCACGCGGACCTGGCGGACGGCGGCTCGCAGCTGCCGTTCGGCTGGGACCAGCGCATCCTGCGCGGTGCCGACGTCGCGCTGCCCGGACGCCTGACGGCCTACGCCGTGGTGCCCGACCTGCGCTGGGCGGTGGCCATCGAGCAGCCGCGCGCCACCGCCCTGGCGAGCGTCGACCGTGGCCGCAACCTGGCCTTCGCCCTGCTGCTCCTGGTCCTGCCGTTGGCCATCCTCGGCGGCATCCTGGTGGCCGGCCGCATCATCGACCCGCTCGCCAACCTGGCCGATGCCGTGGGCGAGCTCACCGCCGGCAACCCCTGGGCGCCGCTCGGCAAGAGCCATTTCAGCGAGGTCGAGCGCCTGTCCGCGGCCTTCCGCGAGATGCGCGACCGTCTGGCGGCGCGCACCGCCGAGAGCGAGCGGCTGGCGGCCGAGCTGCGCGCCCGCGCCGAGGCGCTGGCGGAGACCGACCGCAGGAAGGACGAGTTCCTGGCGATGCTTGCCCACGAGCTGCGCAATCCGCTGGGAGCCATCTCCACCGCGTCCTACATCCTCAGCCAGGGCGGCCTGTCCGGAGCTGGCGGCAGGCAGGGTGCGGCCGACCCGCGGGCATCGCGTTCGCTGGCCACCATCCAGCGCCAGACCCGGCATCTGGCGCGCCTGGTCGACGACCTGCTCGACGTGTCGCGCATCACCACCGGCAAGGTGGAGCTGCACCGCGAGCCGCTCGACCTCGTCGAGGTGGTGAAGCATGCGGTCGAGACCACGCGCGAGATCGTCGACGCCCGCCAGCACCGGGTGGTGGTGACCCTGCCACCGGGGCCGCTGCCGGTGCTGGCCGATCCGACGCGGCTCGAGCAGGTGCTCGCCAATCTGATCCGCAACGCCGCCAAGTTCACCGAGCCGGGCGGCCTGATCGAGGTCGAGGCCGCCGCGGGCGACGGCCAGGCCGTGGTGCGCATCCGCGACAGCGGCATGGGGATCCCCGGCGACCTGCTGCCGCGGGTGTTCGACCTCTTCACCCAGGGGCAGCAGGGCCTGGACCGCGCCGCGGGCGGCCTCGGCATCGGGCTCACCCTGGTCCGAGATCTGATCGAGATGCACGCCGGCAGGGTGCAGGCGGCGAGCGCCGGCCCCGGGCGGGGCAGCGAGTTCACCATCTGGCTGCCGCTCATGACGCCGCAGGCCGTCACCCTGCCGGCGGAGCTGCGCCGCAGCGGTTGAGCGCGGGTCCGCCGCCGCGGCCGTGCCAGCCGCGGAGCTGCCGGCGCGCCGCGCTCAGCGCGACGGCGCGGACGGCCCGGAAAAGCCGCCGCCCGGGTCGTCCACCCGGTGGCCGCGCACGATGAAGCGCTCGGGCGCCGAGCCGACGTAATAGAAGGGATAGCAGGTCACCAGCGTCAGCTCCGGACGGTCGGCGGCGGCGAGGACCGTCAAGTCGTCCGGTTGCACGACCTGTGTCCAATCGACCTGGTAACGAAACGATCCGGCGAGGGTGTCGAGCAGGATGAGATCGCCCTGCCGGATGTCCTTGAGCGCGCGGAACACCGTGTCGCGGTGACCCGCGAGCCCGACGTTGCCAGGCAGCTGTGGCAGCGAGGTGCGCGGGATGTGGCCGACGCCGTGCCGCAGGGTGGCGCTGGTCACGCCCTCGAGCACCAGCGAGGAGACGCCGAGCCGCGGGATCTCGATCCGCCCCACCAGGCTCCCCTCCTCGGCCGGCGGCGCCGCGGGAGCGGCAGGCTGGAAGGCGCCGAGATCGTCGGTCTGGCCGGCCGGCGAGCTCGGCGCCTCGGGCTGTGCGCCCGGCGCGCCAGGGCCGGCGGCCGGCGGCGCCGCCGCCGGGGCGCCTCCCTGCTGAGCGGTCTGAACGGTCTGAGCGGCCCGTGCGGCCAGTGCCTGGTCCAGCCGGCGCCCCTGCACCCAGGCAAACCAGCGGGCGTCGAGCATCACGTAGAGCACCACGCCGAGGCAGAGGACGCCGATCGCCCAGAGGGCGCGCTCGGTCCACAGGAGGATCGGCCGCCGATGTCCGGCGGGTCCGGCGCGTCCAGCGGGGGTGCCGCCGGTGAACGCATTCAGGAGGTCGAGCAGGAACGGGCGCGGAGGCATGGTCGTGGTCGTAGAGCGGTTCGCTGCTGGTGTCTCAGCCGCCGGGCGCGCCGGCCGCGGACCCCCGGCGCCTGGACAGAGTTACCTGGCGGCGTCCGGAGACGCCGCCAGGCAGGGGTAGCGAGCGATCGTCATCTGCAGGCTTGCACGGTCGCACGCGCTTCAGGCACGCGACCTCGCCAGCCCGCGGACCATCAGGGCGCCGGCAAAGGCAAGCAGGGCCAGCACACCGAGCAGCGGTATGTCGCTCGCGGTGCGCGGCAGGGAGCCGCCATTGGCTCCAGTGGTGCTGGAGGTGTCGGCCGAGGTGCCCGTGCCGCTCGCGGTGGTGTCGCTCACGCCGCCGCCGCCCGTGGCCCCATTGTAGGAGGAGGTGCCACCGGTGCCGCTCGTGGTGGTTCCAAGGTCAGTGCTGGAGGTGCTGTTCGTGGCATTCGGGTCGGTGCTGGTGGCAACACCGCCGCCGCCGGCTGTCACACCCGCCGTGCCGGCCGCCGTGCCCGTGCCAGTGGCAATGCCGTTGTTGTAGGTGGTGGTGCCGGTGCCGGCCGTCCCGTTGCTATTCAGGCCGGTCGTTCCGGTGGTGGTGGACGGCGTGCCGTAGGTGCTGCCAGGCACCGCCGCGCCCGCCGTCGAGGGGGTGCCGTTCACGGTGCCCGTTCCGGCGGTGCCGGTGCTGGTGGTGCCGGTCACACCGGGAGTGGTCGAGCCCGGCACACCGGTCTGCTCCGAGCCGGTGGTGCCATTCGTGCCGGTGGTGCCGGTCGTGCCGTTGCCGTACGTGGTTCCCGTCGTGCCCGTGGTGCCGGTCGTGCCCATCGTGCCCGTGGACCCGGTCGTGCCCATCGTGCCGGTGCCGGTGGTGGTGGAGGTGCCGGTCGTATCGGTGGTGCCCGTGGTGTTGGTCGTCGTCCCCGACGTGCCCGTCGTCCCGGTGCCGGTGGTCGTGGTGGTGCCGGGCTGCGTGGTGCCCGACAGCGAGGGGGTGGACGTCGTGCTTCCGGGCGCCGGCGCCGTGCCCGGCGCCGTTCCGCTCGGAGCCTGAGCCCAGACTGCCAGGGCGGTGATCGCCAGCAGGCTCAGGAAGAGGGAAAAGAGTTTACGTTTCATGGGGCTGGCTCCTCTCGTTGATTAACTCATCCAGGGTTGTTCGCCGATGCTCGGGAAGCTGCGACCGGGCCTCTCTCCTCCCCGCTGCGTCATCCTGGTCGCCTCCGCCCCTGACCAAGTGCAACCCCGGTGCCACCGCGCCCCACCCTCCCTCCCTCTCGGAGGGGCCTCGCAGCGGCCGAATGAGGAGTTGCAAGATTTACCCGGCACGGGCGCCTCCAAGAAGCGATTGCCCGGCACCGGGGTGCCGGGCAATCCGGGCTCGGGAGGGAAGTGAGAAGGAGCGAGGGAGAGCTGGCGGTGCCAACCCTGCCTCAGGCGGTGCGCTTGGCGAGCGTCCGCACCAGGAATGCGCCACCCAGGGCCATCAGGGCGAGCATGGAGAGCAGCGGCAGATCGCTCGCGGTGCGCGGCAGCGAGCTGCCGGTGCCGGCCGTGTTCGAGGTGGCGCTGTTGTCGGTGGCGCTGCTGTTCTGCGAGCTCGTCGAGCTGCTGTTGTCGGTGGTGGAGGAGTTGCTCGTCGAGCTGCCGTTGTTGTTGTTCATCGTCGAATCGCTCGACGGCGCGGGCGTGGTGGTGGTCGTCGAGTTGGTCGAGTTCGCCGAGCCGCTGTTGGGATTGGGGTGATCGAGCGTCGCGCCGTAGGGCTCCTGCGTGCTGTTGTTTCCCGGAGGGGCGGACGTCGTCGGGCTCTGTGCCAACGCCGCGAGCGCGGCAACCACCAGGAGGCTCAGGAAGAGAGAAAAGATTTTCTTCTGCATGTTGCTCCCCTTTGTTTGCGTTTACCCGGGGACGTTCGGCGATGAGCGCCCCCTCGTTCGGTCCAGGGAGCGTTGCAACCGCGATGCCAGAAGCGGCGGTCAGGAGCGGGTCAGCTTCTTGTACCGGATGCGGTGCGGCTGATCGGCCTCCGCCCCCAGCCGGCGGTGGCGGTCCGCCTCGTAGGCCTCGTAGTTGCCCTCGAACCAGACCACCTGCGAATCGCCCTCGAAGGCCAGGATGTGGGTGGCGATGCGGTCCAGGAACCAGCGGTCGTGGCTGATCACCACCGCGCAGCCGGCGAAGGCGAGCAGCGCCTCCTCCAGCGCCCGCAGCGTGTCCACGTCGAGGTCGTTGGTGGGCTCGTCGAGCAGCAGGAGGTTGCCGCCGGCGCGCAGCGTCCGCGCCAGGTGCAGGCGGTTGCGCTCGCCGCCCGAGAGGTCCTTGACCCGCTTCTGCTGGTCGGACCCCTTGAAATTGAAGGCGGCGGCGTAGGAGCGCGCCGGCACCTCGCGCCCGCCCAGGTCCACCACGTCCCTGCCGTCGGAGATCGCCTCCCACACCGCGCGCTCCGGCTCCAGGTCGTCGCGGCTCTGATCGGCGTAGGCGATCTTGACGGTGTCGCCGATGCGCAGCGCGCCGGCGTCGGGCTGCTCCTGGCCGACGATCATGCGGAAGAGCGTCGTCTTGCCGGCGCCGTTCGGTCCGATCACCCCCACCAGCCCGCCGGGCGGCAGGGCGAACGACAGATCGTCGATCAGCAGGTTCTCCCCGTAGCCCTTGCGCAGCCCCCTGGCCTCGACCACCAGGTCGCCCAGCCGCGGCCCGGCGGGGATGTGGATCTCGTTCTGCTCGACGCGCTTGACCGCCTCGCGGTCGGCCGCCAGCAGCTGCTCGTACTGATTGAGCCGGGCCTTGCCCTTGGCCTGGCGCGCCCGCGGGCTCATCCGCACCCATTCCAGCTCGCGTTGCAGGGTGCGCCTCCTGGCGGATTCCTGCTTCTCCTCGAGGGCCAGGCGCTGCTGCTTCTGGTCCAGCCACGACGAGTAGTTGCCCTCCCACGGGATGCCGCTGCCGCGGTCCAGCTCCAGGATCCAGCCGGCGACGTTGTCGAGGAAGTAGCGGTCGTGGGTGATCGCCACCACCGTCCCCGGATACCCGGCGAGGAAATGCTCCAGCCAGGCCACCGATTCGGCGTCCAGATGGTTGGTGGGCTCGTCGAGCAGCAGCAGGTCGGGGCGCTGCAGCAGCAGCCGGCAGAGCGCCACGCGGCGGCGCTCGCCGCCCGAGAGGCGCCCGACCTCGGCGTCGCCGGGCGGCAGGCGCAGGGCGTCCATCGCCACCTCGAGCGTCCGGTCCAGCTCCCAGGCGCCCGCGGCATCGATCGCGTCCTGCACCCGCGCCTGCTCCTCCAGGAGCTTCTCCATCTCGCCGGGCGCCAGGTCCTCGCCGAAGCGGGCGTTGATCTCGTCGAAGCGGGTGAGCAGGGCGCGGGTCTCGGCGACCCCTTCCTCGACATTGCCCAGCACGTCCTTGCCGGGATCGAGCCGCGGCTCCTGCGGCAGGTATCCCACCCGGACCCCCTTGGCCGGCCAGGCCTCGCCGCCGAACTCGGTCTCGACGCCGGCCATGATCTTGAGCAGCGTGCTCTTGCCGGCGCCGTTGAGCCCCAGCACGCCGATCTTGGCGCCGGGCAGGAACGACAGCCAGATCCCCTTGAGGACCTCGCGGTTGGGCGGATAGATCTTCCGCAGGTCCTTCATCACGTAGATGTATTGGTCTGCCATGGTTCGACTCCGTCGAGACAGCGGCCGGCCGCCGGCTGCCCGGCCGGCCGGTTGATTGTAAGTGGAGAGCGGAGGCTCAGCCTGCCGCGAGGGCGGCGGCGCTAACCGCAGCCGAGCGCCCGCGCGCGCTTGCCGAGCTGCGCCAGGAAAGGCTCCAGGTCGTCGGTGTCCGGCAGGGTGATGGCCAGCCGGCCGGCGGCGGTGCGCTCCACCCGGCCCTCGCCTTCCAGCACCAGCGCCACCTGCACCGCCTCGCGGCTGAGCGGCAGCTCGTCGGTGACCGCGAAGACCCGGTTCATGATCTGCTGGTCGAGGACGCGCATGGGCGCCATGTTACATTGGGCGGGTGGCCGCCGAGACCCCCACCGACCTCTTCCTCTCGCTGACCCCCGACAAGGTGCTGGCGGCGGTCGAGCGCGCCGGCCTGCGCTGCAACTCCGTCTGCTACCCCCTCAACTCGTTCGAGAACCGGGTCTACGAGGTCGAGCTGGCCGACCGCTCCAGGATCGTCGCCAAGTTCTACCGGCCCGAGCGCTGGACCGAGGCGCAGATCCTCGAGGAGCACCAGTTCCTGCGCGACCTGGCCGAGGACGAGGTGCCGGTCTGCAACGTCCGGCCCTTCCCGGACGGCAGCACGCTGCAGCGCATCGACCACATCCACTACGCCCTCTCCGACCGCCGCGGCGGCCGGGCACCGGACGAGCTGAACGCGCCGCTCGCCCGCCGCCTCGGCATGCTGGCCGGCCGGCTGCACGCGACCGGCGCCCGGCGCCCGGCGGCGCACCGCCTGCGGCTGACCGCCGCCGCCTTCGTGCGCGACGACGTGGCGTGGCTGGACGCCCATGCCGTGCTGCCGCGCCACCTTCGCCGCCGCTATCTCGATGCCGCGGAGGCGATCGCCGCCGAGCTCGACGGCGCGCTCGGCGCGCTCGCGCCCGGCCAGCTGCACCGCCTTCACGGCGACCTTCACCTGGGCAACGTCCTGCTGCGCGACGGCGAGCTCCGGGTGCTCGATTTCGACGACATGGTGGTCGGCCCGGCGGTGCAGGACCTCTGGCTGGCGCTCCCCGGCAGGGATGCCGCGGCGCTCGCGTTGCGCGACGAGCTGCTCGCCGGCTACGAGCAGTTCCGCCTGTTCGATCGCTCCACCCTGCGGCTGATCGAGCCGCTGCGCGCGCTGCGCGTCGTCCACGCGGCATAGTGGACGAC
>JASLEW010000010.1 GCA_030150965.1 Thermoanaerobaculia bacterium
TGCGGAGCTGGCGCACTGGCGGCGGCGGCTGGCCGGCGCTCCGCCGGTGCTCGACCTGCCGCTCGACCGGCCGCGCGCCGCGGTGCGCGGCCAGCGCGGCGCGGCCATCGAGCTGGCGCTGCCGGCGCCGCTCGGGGAGGATCTCGCGGCCCTCTCCCGCCGCCAGGGCGTGACGCTGTTCATGACCCTCCTTGCCGCCTACCAGGCGCTGCTGTCGCGGGTGAGCGGCCAGGACGAGGTGAGCGTCGGCACGCCGATCGCCGGCCGCAACCGCGCCGAGACCGAGCCGCTCATCGGCTTTTTCGTCAACACCCTGGTGCTGCGCGCCGCTCCCGGCCGGGCGGCGAGCTTCGCCGGCTTGCTGGCGCAGGTGCGCGAGGAGGCCCTGCTCGCCTACGCGCACCAGGACCTGCCCTTCGAGAAGCTGGTCGAGGAGCTGGCGCCGGAGCGCAGCCGGGCGCAGACGCCGCTCTTCCAGGCGGCGTTCGCCTTGCAGAACGCGCCGCCCGGAGAGCTGGTGCTGCCCGGCCTGCGCCTCGCCCCGCATGCCATCCCGGAGACGGTCGCCAAGTTCGACCTCGACCTCACCCTGGTGGAGACGGCCGAAGGGTTGGCCGGCGCTCTCGGCTATGCCACCGAGCTGCTCGACCGGACGACGAGCGTCCGCCTCGCCGGCCACCTGGTGCGGCTGCTGGACGCGGCCGTGCGGTCGCCGGAGCTGCCGCCGGCGGCCCTGCCGCTGCTCGGCGCCGCGGAGCGGCACCAGCTGCTGCACGAATGGGCGGTCTCCCCGGCGTCGGCTGCCGCCTCTCGCGGTCCTGGCGGCGCCGCCGGAGAGGCCCATCTGGCGGCGCTCTTTGCCGCGTCGGCCGCGCGCACGCCGGACGCCGTGGCGCTCACCTGCGGCGACACCTGGCTGATCTACGGCGCCCTGGAGCGGGCGAGCGCCCGCCTGGCGCGGCACCTGCGGGACCTGGGGGTGGGCGCCGAGGTGCCGGTGGGCCTCTTCGCCGAGCGTTCGCCGGAGCTGATCGTGGGGCTGCTGGGCGTGGTGCAGGCGGGCGGCGCCTACGTGCCGCTCGATCCGCACTACCCGGCGGAGCGTTTGAGCCTGCTGCTGGAGGACGTCCTGCCGCCGGTGGTGATGGGCCAGGAGCGGTGGCTGGCCGAGCTGCCGGTGACCGGCTTCGTCCAGCTGGTGGCGCTCGACGGGCCTGAAGCCGCCGCCTGGCAGGCGGCGCCGGAAGCCGTTCCCTTGGCGACGGTGCCACCAGCCGCCCCCTCGGAGGCGGCGCCAGACACCGCCCTCTGGACAGCAGCGCCAGAGGCCATCGCCTGGCGGGCGGCGCCGGATTCCGGCGGGCTGACCGGTTCGCCGGCGGCGCCGATGGCTTTGGATCCCGCCGCCCCGGCGGCGCCGCGCGGCGTGGCAGCCCCGGTTGCCGCAGCGTCAGGGGGCGCCGGAGCGAGCGGCGCCGCGGCGTGGCCCGGAGCGGCGGCGGGCCTGCCGGGACCGCAGGAGCTGAGCCCGGACCACCTCGCCTACGTGATGCACACGTCGGGTTCGACCGGCCGGCCGAAGGGGGTGGCGGTGACGCACCGCGGGGTGGCGCGGCTGGTGCGCGACGGTGGCTTCGCGGAGCTCGGCGCGGGAGAGGTGTTCCTGCAGCTGGCGCCGGCGGCGTTCGACGCCGCGACGCTGGAGATCTGGGGAGCGCTGGCTGGCGGCGGGCGGCTGGTGCTGGCGCCGCCGGGGGCGCCGTCGCCGCATCGGATCGGCGAGTGGATCGAGCGCGGCGGGGTGACCACGCTGTGGCTGACCGCCGGCCTGTTCCACGAGATGGTGGAGACGGAGCTGTCGGGCCTGCGGCCGTTGCGGCAGCTGCTGGCGGGCGGCGACGTGCTGCAGCCGGCGGCGGTGCGTCGGGCGCTGGCGGCCCATCCGGGGCTCAAGCTGATCAACGGCTACGGGCCGACGGAGAACACGACCTTCACCGCCTGCCACGCGATGAGCGCGGTAGCGGAGTTGGGGGCGGTGGGCGAGCCGGTGCCGATCGGCCGGCCGATCGGCGGCACCGCGGTGTACGTGGTGGACGGCCGTGGAGATGCGGCGCCGCCAGGGGTGGCGGGGGAGCTGCTGGCCGGCGGCGCGGGCCTGGCGCGCGGCTACCTGAACCGGCCCGACCTCACCGCGGAGCGCTGGGTGCCGGACGCGTCGAGCGGCGGCGCGGGTCTGCGCCTGTACCGCACCGGCGACCGGGCGCGCTGGCGTGCCGACGGCCGGCTGGAGTTCCTGGGGAGGCTGGACGCGCAGGTGAAGGTGCGGGGCCACCGCATCGAGCCGGGCGAGGTGGAGGCGGCGCTGCTCGGCGACCGGCGGGTGCGCGAGGCGGTGGTGGTGGCGAGGCAGGCGGAGGGGGACGCCGGCGACAAGCGGCTGGTGGCCTACGTGGTGCCGGCGGCCGGCTGCACGCTGACGCTCGCCGAGCTGCGGGCGCACCTGGGGGAACGGCTGCCCGAGCCGCTGGTGCCGACCGCCCTGGTGCTCCTGGAGTCGCTGCCGCTGACCGCCCACGGCAAGGTGGACCGGCG
>JASLEW010000052.1 GCA_030150965.1 Thermoanaerobaculia bacterium
CCGCGGCCGGCGGCGGCGAGCGGCCGCGGCGGACGCCGGCACTGGCAGGCCGGCGCCGCGCTGACCGCCCGCCTGCACGCCCTGGCCCAGGAGGGCGGCGCGACGCTGTTCATGACCCTGGCGGCGGCGCTCGCCGCGTGGCTGGGCCGCCTCGCCGGCCAGACCGACGTGGCGATCGGCGCGCCGATCGCCGGACGCACCCGGGTGGAGACGGAGGGGCTGATCGGATTCTTCGTCAACACCCTGGTGCTGCGCCTCGATCTCGGCGGCGCCCCCGGCCTCGCCGCGCTGCTGATCCGCGCCCGCGACGTCACGCTCGGCGCCTTCACCCACCAGGAGATCCCCTTCGAGCGCCTGGTGGCGGAGCTGCGGCCGGAGCGCGCCGCGGCGCGCAATCCGCTCTTCCAGGTCGGCTTCGTGCTGCAGAACGCGCCGGCCGAGCCGCTGCGGCTTCCGGGGCTGACGCTGGAGGCGGCGCCGGAAGCCACCGAGACCGCGCTCTTCGACCTGACGCTCGAAGCGGTCGAGGCCGGCGGCGGCCTCGCCGGCTGCCTGGAATACAGCCGCGACCTCTTCGACGGCGCCACCGCCGCGCGCCTGGTGCGCTCGCTCACCACCTTTCTCGCCGCCGCGGCGGCGGAGCCGGCGCGGCGCTTCGACGACCTGGCGCTGCTCGCCGCGGAGGAGCGCCACCAGGCGCTGGTCGAATGGCGGGGCGGCCCGTCGCCCTATCCGCGCGCCGCGACGGTGCACGGGCTGTTCCAGGAGTGGGCGCGGCGCACGCCGGACGCCGTCGCCGTCACCGGGTGGTCCCCGCAGGGAGCGGCGGCCGTGGAGGGCGCGGCCAAGTGCCTCACCTACGGCGCGCTCGCCGCCTGCGCCGGGCGCCTGGCGGGGCGCCTGCGCTCCTGGGGCGTCGGGCCTGAGACCCCGGTGGCGCTCTGCCTCGGGCGCTCACCGCGGCTGATCGTGGCCATTCTGGCGATCCTCGAAGCCGGCGGCGCCTACCTGCCGCTCGATCCGGCCTATCCCCGGGAGCGGCTGGAGCTGATGCTCGACGACCTGCGGCAGGACCGCGCGGCAGCGGGCCGGGCGCCGCTGCTGCTGACCGAGGAGCCCCACGCCGGCCTCTTCGCGCGCTTCGTGGATGCCGGCGGCCGGCTCGTCGTGCTCGACCGGCTGCCGGACGAGAGGGCGCGGAAAGCGGAGACTGCCTCGGCGGCGGTCTCACCGCCTCCGTCGGACTCGGCGGCGTGCTCGGAGGGGGTGGCGGGGGCAACCTCGGTGACCTCGGCGACCTCGGTGACCTCGGTGACCTCGGCGACTTCGGCGACTTCGGCGGCAGCAGCGGCGACTTCGGCGACTTCGGCGGCGACGGCGACGATCTCGACATCGACGGCATTGGCGACATCGGCGGTGGCGATCTCGTCGGCATCGGCGGCGGCAACATCGGCGGGGGCGGCAGCACCGGGCGCGGCGGCCGGCGCGGAGAACCTCGCCTATGTCTTCTATACCTCCGGCTCGACCGGGCGGGCCAAGGGGGTGGCGGTCAACCATCGCGGGGTGGTGCGCCTGGTCCGCGACACCGGCTACCTGCGCTTCGCCGCCGACGAGGTCTTCCTGCAGCTGTCGGCGATCTCCTTCGACCTCTCCACCATGGAGATCTGGGGAGCCCTGCTCCACGGCAGCCGCCTGGTGCTGATGCCGCCCGTGACGCCGAGCCCGGAGTCGCTGGCGGCGGTGCTGGCGGAGCAGGGGGTGACCACGATCGTGCTCACCCCGGCGCTGCTCCACCAGGTCGTCGAGGACGACCCGGCGGCGCTCCATCCGCTGCGGCAGCTGGTGGCGGCCGGCGACGTCCTGTCGCCGCCGCACGTCCGGCGCCTGCTCGCCGCCCGCCCCGGCCTGCGCCTGGTCAACGGCTACGGCCCCACCGAGAACACCACCTTCACCACCGCCGAGGCGCTGCGGGGCGGCGCCGGCGAGTCGGCGCTGCCGCCGGGAGCGGCGGTGGCGATCGGCCGGGCGATCGCCAACACCGACGTGCTCGTGGTCTGCGGCGAGGACCGCGGGGAGCGGTGCTCGCCGCTCGCGCCGATCGGCGTCGCCGGCGAGCTGGTGACCGGCGGCGACGGCCTGGCCCGCGGCTACTGGCGCCGTCCCGAGCTGACCGCCGAGCGCTTCCGGCCGCACCCCAGCCCGGCCACCCCGGGGGAGCGCGTCTACCATACCGGCGACCGCGTCCGCACGCTGGCCGACGGCCGTCTCGACTTCCTCGGACGGATGGACCGCCAGGTGAAGGTCCGCGGCTTCCGCATCGAGCCGGCCGAGGTCGAGGCCGCGATCGCCGCCCATCCGCAGATCCGCGAGGCGGTGGTGACCGCGGCGCCGGAGCCCGGAACGGCCGGCGGCAAGCGGCTGGTCGCCTACCTGGTGCCGCGGCAGGCGGCGGCGCCGCCGCCCGGGGAGCTGCGCGCCTGGCTGCGGCGGCGCCTGCCCGAGCACATGGTGCCGCAGCGCTTCGTGACGCTGGCGGAGCTGCCGGTGACGGCGCACGGCAAGATCGACCGCGCCGCCCTGCCGGCGCCGGAGAGCGTGGAGGCGGGCGGCGGTCCGGCGGCGGCGGCCCCGGCGCCGCGAGGCCAGGAGGAGGAGCTGCTGGCCGGCATCTGGGCGGAGGTGCTCGGGCGCGAGCGGATCGGTCCCGACGACGACTTCTTCGACCTCGGCGGCCATTCGCTGCTGGCCACCCGCGTCGTGTCGCGCATCCGCGAGGTGTTCGGCGTCGAGCTGCCGCTGCGCCGGCTGTTCGACCGGCCGACCGTGGCGGCGCTGGCGGTGGAGCTGGCGGCGCTGCAGCGGCAGGCCGGCGGCGGACGCGCCGCGCCGCCGCCCCCTCCGCGACCGCTGCCGCGGGAGGTGAGGGAGCGGGGCGCGCTGCCGCTGTCGTTCGCCCAGGAGCGCCTGTGGTTCCTCGATCAGCTCGAGCCGGGCGGCACGGCCTACCACCTGGCGCTGCCGGTGGCCCTGCACGGCCGGCTGCTCCCGCCGGCGCTCGCCGCCGCGGTCGCCGCGCTCACCCGCCGCCACGAGACGCTGCGCACCCGGTTTCCGGCGCGCGACGGCCGGCCGTGCCAGGAGATCGCCCCACCCGGCGCGGCGGCCGAGCTGCCGGCGGTCGATCTGGCGGCGCTGCCGCCGCCGCTCTGCCGCGGTGAGCGCGACCTCCTGGTCGCGGCCCTCGCCGCGCGCCCGTTCGACCTGGCGCGCGGGCCGCTCGTGCGCTGGACCCTGCTGCGCACGGCGGAGCAGGAGCACGTCTTCGTCATCTGCCAGCACCACATCGTCTCCGACGGCTGGTCGCTCGGCATCCTGGTGCGCGAGCTGGCCGCGCTCTATGCCGCGGGCGCCGGCGGCCAGCCGGCGGCGCTGCCGCCGCCGCGGCTGCAGTACGCCGACTTCGCCGTCTGGCAGCGCGAGCTGTCGCAGGCCGGCGGCTTCGCGCCGCAGCTCGCCTACTGGCGCGAGCGCCTGGGCGGCGAGCTGCCGGTCCTGGACCTGCCGGCGGACCGGCCACCGGCGATGCCGGGAAGGGTCGCAACGCCGGGAGGGGCGGTAACACCCGGAAGGGCAGCGAGGACGGGAGAGGCGGGGCTGGAAAGGGCGGCGGGACCAGAAGGGGCGGCGGGGCCAGAAGGGGCGGCCAGGCTGGAACGAGCGGCCAGGACGGGAGGGGCGGCGAGGCCGGTAGAAGCGGCGAGGACGGGAGCGGCGGCGGGGCTGGACGAGGCGATGGGGCCGGAGGAGGCGGCCAGGACGGAAAGGGCGGCGGGGCCGGGAACGGCCGCGAGGGCCGGAGGCCGCCGCGGCGGCGCCGCCGGCCTGACGCTGCCGGCGGAGCTGGCGGTGCGCGTCGCCGCCGCCTCGCGCCGC
>JASLEW010000130.1 GCA_030150965.1 Thermoanaerobaculia bacterium
GCCGCCGGTGGCGCGGTCGCGGCCGGGACCGGCGGCCCCGCCGGTGGCGGTGGCGGCACGCCCCCCCTCCGCCCCCTCGCCTCGCCGCTCACGGCCGCCGCCGCGGCGCGCCGCCTCCTCCCATTGCGCGTAGTCGGCGTAGGGCGTGGCGCGGCCGGTGCCGTCGAGCGCCAGGACGTGGGTCGCGACCTGGTTGAGCAGCAGCCGGTCGTGGGTGACCAGGACCAGGGCGCCGGTGAACTCGGCGAGGTTCTCCTCCAGCACCTCGAGCGTCGGGATGTCGAGGTCGTTGGTCGGCTCGTCGAGCAGCAGCAGGTCGGCCGGCTGGAGCATCAGGCGGGCGATCAGGATGCGCGCCTGCTCGCCGCCCGACAGCCGCCCCACCGGCACGTCGAGCTGCTCGGGGCGGAAGAGGAAGCGCCGCGCCCAGGCGGCGACGTGGATCGAATGGTCGCGGTAGACCACCGCGTCGCCCTCGGGCGCCAGGGCGCGCCGCAGGCTCGCCTCGGGCAGAAGGGACCCGCGGTCCTGCTCGAAGCGCACGACGCGCAGCCCCTGGGCGCGCTCGATCGTGCCGCCGTCCGGCTCCAGGGTGCCGGCGAGGAGCCCGAGGAGCGTCGTCTTGCCGCTGCCGTTCGGCCCCAGCAGGCCGAGCCGCTGGCCGGGAGCGAGCGCCACGCTCACCCCGTCGAGCACCCGCCGGCCGCCCAGCTCCTTGACCAGGCCGGCCGCCGCCAGGAGCTTTTTCGTCCGGCGGCCCGAGGCCTGGATCTCGATCCCGGCCGAGCGGCCCTGCGCCCGCTCGCGCTCCCTCGCCTCCTCCAGCTCGCGGCCCAGACGGCCGGCCTCGGCGATGCGCGCCTTGGCCTTGGTGCCGCGCGCCTTGGCGCCGCGGCGCAGCCACTCGATCTCGCGCCGCACCTTGTTGGCCAGCGTCGCCTGGTACTCGGCCTGGTTGCGCAGCAGCTCGTCGCGCCGCGCCAGGAAGTCGCTGTAGCCGCCCGCCGCCTCGAACAGACCGCGCGGGTAGACGCGGTCGAGCTCCAGCATCCGGGTGGCGACGTGCTCCAGGAAGCTGCGGTCGTGGCTCACCACCAGGTAGGCGAGCGGCGCGCTGCGCAGCAGCTCCTCCAGCCACAGCACCCCCTCCATGTCCAGGTGGTTGGTGGGCTCGTCGAGCAGCAGCACGTCGGGCTCGCGCACCAGCTCGCGGGCGATCGCCAGCCGCTTGCGCCAGCCGCCCGAGAGCGCCGCGACCGGCTGCGCCGGATCGGCGAAGCCGGCGCGCGACAGCGCCGCGCCGACGCGGTGCTCCACCGTCCCGGCCGCCTCGCCGCCGGCGCCTCCCTGGGCAGCGGCCAGGTCCGCCGCCAGCGCCGCCCGCACCACCTCGCCGGCGGTCTGGGAGGCCGCCAGCACCGGATCCTGCTCCACGCAGCCGACCCGCGCCAGACGGCGCACCGAGCGGCTGCCCTCGTCCGGCTCCTCGCGGCCGGCGAGGATGCGCAGGAGCGTCGACTTGCCCGAGCCGTTGGGGCCGATCAGCCCCACCCGGTCGCCCTCGCTCAGGCCGAGGGAGAGGCCGGTGAACAGGGGCCTGGCGCCGTAGGACTTGCTGATCGCGGTGCAGGACAGGAGAGGCGAGGTCACACTTGATTCTACCCTTTCGCGATGTCGCGCTATCATCACGGCGATGCCGGCCGAGACCGCGGGGCGCAGCATGGCTGTGGGCAACCAGCGCGAGATCTTCGACCAGTACCACGGCCTGGTCCGCAGCTTCTTTCGCAACCGCGGATTCAGCGACGAGGAGACCAGCGATCTTACCCAGGAAGCCCTGCTGCGTGTCTTCAAGAACATGGGAAAATTGCGATCGCAAGCGGCCTGCGGCGCCTGGATCCTGCGTATAGCCAGCAACATCTACAAGAACGAGATCCGCTACCGCCGAGCGGCCAAGCGCGCCGGCCAGGAGGTCTCCCTGGAGGCTGCCGCCCCCGACAGCCAGCCGGGCGTCCTCGCCGCCGGCTCCCTCTTCGGCAGCGGCCGCGTGCGCACCCCCTTGGAGGAGACCCTCTCGGCGGAGAGGGTGCAGGCGGTCGGCCGCTGCCTCGACCAGCTGCCGCCGCGCATGCGCCAGTGCCTCGACCTCTACGCCTACCAGGAGCGCAAGTACCAGGAGATCGCCGAGCTGCTGCAGATCTCGATCGAGAGCGTCAAGGCCCACATCCACCAGGCGCGCCACCGGCTCAGGGAATGCATGGCGCGCAGTCTGGGCAGAGGTTCGCAATGAGCAGCTCCGACCAGGAGCCCACGGGATCCGACGCCCGGCTCGACGCGCTGGTGCGGGCGTCGGCCGCGGCCCGCCAGGCGGCGCTCGCCGGTCATCCCGACCCCGACGAGCTCGCCGACTACAGCCTCGGGGCGCTGCCGCCCGCCGAGATGGAGCGCCTGGCCGAGCACCTCGCCCTCTGCGCCGGCTGCGCGCAGGTGGTGCTCGACCTCACGGCGATCCTCAGGGCCGAGCCCGCCGCCACCGCCGCCCCGCCCGCCGAGCTGGACCGCGAGTGGGAGCGCCTGGCCGCGCGGCTCAGGCTCCAGGAGGAGGAGGAGGCGACAGGGCCGAAGCCGGCGGAGCGCCGTGCCACCCCCTTCCCCCGCTCCCTCCCCCCGGCGGCCGGCTCCTGGGCGCTCGCCGCCTCGCTCCTCCTCGCCGCCGGCCTCCTGGCCTGGGGGGTGAGCCAGCATCGCGAGCTGGCGCAGACCGGGCAGCCGAGCGCCGACGTGGCGTTGCTCAACCTCAACCCGCTCGGCGTCGGCACTCCCACCGAGCGCTCGGGCGAGCGGCTGCCGGAGGCCGTGCCCCCCGCGGGAGCGACGGTCGCGCTGCTGCTCAACCTGGGCGAGCTGCGGACCTTCCCGAGCTACGGCATCGAGCTGCGCGCGCCCGACGGCAGCCTCGCCTGGCAAGAGACCGGCGCCCTCCGCGCCGCCTCCGGGCAGTTCCTGCTGGAGATCCCGCGCCAGAGCCTCGCCGCCGCCGGCACCTACAGGGTCGAGGTGAGCGGCCTGGCCGGCACCGCGCGGGTGCGGCTCGCCGAGTACGCCTTCCGCGTGCCGGAAGGCCGGTCCTCCGAGCCTGGCCGCTGAGCCCGGCCGGCGGCAGGGGGAGCCGCAGGGCCTGCCGCCGCCGACCGCCGCGCCGGCCACCTCCACCGTGCGCTATACTAAGCAGATCCTGACTTGAACGAGAAGCGGCCTACCGGCGATCTCCGATGGCACTCTGCTGATGGCACTCCGCGCCTTCCTGCTGCTGGCACTGATCCTGATCGGGTTGACCGCGCTCGGCGGCTCGCCGCCGGCCGGCGTCCCGCTCTCTCCTGGCGGCGCCGCGCCGCCGGCGGCGGTCGTGCCGCTCCCGCCGGGCACGACCGTGCGCTCGGCCGGCACCGTCAGCGCCTACCGCGTCGAGCTGCGGCAGGGCCAGTTCCTCCACGTCGCCGCCGAGCAGCTGGGCATGGACGTGGCGCTCGTCCTCCGCGGCCCCGCCGGTGACGAGCTGCTGACCGTCGACAGCCCCAACAGCCAGTGGGGGCCGGAGAACCTCTACTGCGTGGCGCCCCGCACCGGCGGCTACGTGGTCGAGGCGAGGAAGCGGAACGCCCTTCCCGGCGGCAGGTTCGAGCTGCGGCTCGACCTGCCGCATCCCGCCGCTCCCGCGACCCCAGCCGAGACCGCCCACGCCGCGGCATGCCTCGAGACGAGCGCCGGAGATCGGCTGGCGCAGGGTGACGGCGCCGATCGCTACGAGGCGCTGCACCACCTCCGGGAGGCCGCCAGGATCTGGCACTCCCTCGCCGAGACGGAAAGCGAGGCCTTTGCCGAGGCCAAGCTGGGAGGTCTGTGGTGGCGCCTCGGTGCGGTGAGGCAAGCCCTGGCGCATCGCGAGAAGGCCCTGGCCCTGCTCCAGGCGCTGGGCCGGGGCCACGCCCTGCCGGCATTGTTCAACGACCTGGCCACGTCCTATGCCAGCCTCGGCGACGACGAGCGGGCCCGGGCCGCCTACGAGGACGCCCTGCTGGCCTCCCGGCGGCGCGGCGACCGCCGGGAGGAGAGCATGGTGCTGCTCGGCCTCGCCAACCTGGAACGCCGGGCCGGCTTCACCTGGTCGGCCCTCGAGCGGCTGCGGCAGACGCTCGCAGGCTGCCGAGAGATCGCGGACGGCTGCGCCGCCGACGCCCTGCTGAGCCTGGGCACCAGCGAGACCCAGCTGGGCCAGCTCGACGTCGCTCGCGCCGACCTGTCGGCGGCGGCGGAGACCTACAGGAAGCTGTCCAACGTGCGCGGCGAGGGCCTGGCGACGATGGAGCTGGGTTGGGCGCGGCTGCTGGCGGGCGACGCCGCCGCGGCGCGCGCCGACCTGACGCTGGCGCTGGAGATGGAGCAAAGGGTCGGCAACCACCTCGGCGAGGCGGTGGTGCTCGACCGCCTGGGCTCGCTGGACCGCGACCGGGGTGACGCCCGGTCGGCCATCATCCACTACCGGCGAGCGCTGGCGATCTTCGGCGCCCGGGACCGCCCCGACGCCACGCGCACGCTCAGCAACCTCTCCGAGGCGCTGACCGCCGCGGGCTACGCCGCCGCCGGCCTGCAGGCCGCCGACGTGGCGCTGGCACGGCTGCGCTCAGCCCCCGCCGAACCGGCCAGCGAGGCCTACGCCCGGTTCCGGCGGGCGCATGCCGAGCGCTCCCTCGGCCGCCTGCGGGCGGCGCGCGACGACATGGAGCTCGGTCTCGCGCGCCTGGAGGCGATCCGCGAGAAGGCGGCGAGCAGCGCCCTGCGCCAGAGCTATCTCGGCTCGGTGCACGACGAGTACGAGGCGCTGATCGACATCGACATGGACCTTCACCGCCTCCAACCGGAGGCCGGGTACGACCGTGACGCGGTCGCGGTGGCCGAGCGTGGCGCCGCGCGCAACCTGGTCGATCTGCTCGCCAGCCCCGAGCTCCCGGGCGGCGGCGGCGCCGGCTCGCCGCGCTCCCGCCTGCGCGAGCTGGACGAGCGGATCGAGAGAGAGGAGGCCATGCCGCCCGGGGCGTCCGCCGCCGCCGAGCCGGACCCGGCGAAGCTGGCGCGGATCCAGGAGCTCCTCGCCGCCCGCCAGCAGATCCTGGTCGAGGCACGGGGGGTGGCCGGCGGCGCCGCCGCGCGGACGCACCTGCTGCTGGCGGACGACATCCAGCGCCAGGTGCTCGACCCCGGCACCGTCCTCCTGGTCTACTCGCTGGGCGAGCGGCGCAGCTTCGTGTGGGCCCTGACCACCGGCAGGCTGCGGTGGGCCCCCCTGCCGCCGCGCTCGCAAATCGAGGACGCCGTGCGGCGTCAGCACGCCCTCCTGGCCCGCAGCGGCTCGCCGGACCTGGCCCGCCAGGCGCAGCTGACCGGCCACGCGCTCTCCGATCTCCTCCTCCAGCCGGTGGCCGAGGCGCTCGCCGGCCGGCGCATCGCGGTGATGCCCGACGGGGCGCTCTTCTACCTTCCCTTCGCGACCCTGCCGGACCCGGCGGGCAGCGGCGACCTGCTGGCCACGCACGAGGTGGTGATCGTGCCGTCGGCCTCGGCGCTCGCCGCCATCCGCCAGCGCGCCGCCACCCGCCCTCCGGCTCCCCGCCAGGTGGCGGTCGTGGCGGACCCCCGGGTGGAGGCGGAGGCGCCGGCGGCCGGGGCGCCCGCCGCGACGCGCGGCGCCTCCGTCCCGCTCGGGCCGCCGGCGCTCTCGGCCACCCTGCCGGTGGCCCGCTCGGAGCGCGACCTGGGATTGCAGCGGCTCGCGCCGCTCCCCTACGCCCGCCGCGAGGCCGAGGACATCCAGACGCTCGCCCCGCCCCCCCTGGGCTTCGTCGCGGTGGGCGCCGACGCCAGCCTGGCGCTGGTCCGCAGCGGCTTCCTGTCGGCCTTCGGGATCCTCCAGTTCGCCGGCCACGCCCTGATCCATCCCAGCGCCCCCGAGCTGTCGGGCCTCGTCCTGGCCGCGACCGACGCCCAGGGCCGCCCCCAGCCGGGATTCCTCCAGTCCTTTGCGATCTCCGAGCTGCACCTGCCCGCCGAGCTCGTCGTGCTCAGCGCCTGCAGCACCGCCCTCGGCCAGGAGGTGCGCGGCGAGGGGCTCCTCGGCCTCACCCAGAGCTTCTTCCTGGCGGGGGCGACGCGGATCGTCGTCAGCCTGTGGGATGTCGACGACCACGCCACCGAGATCCTGATGCAGCGGTTCTACACCGCGATGCTGCGCCGGCACCTGCCGCCGGCGGCGGCGCTGCGGGAGGCGCAGCTCTCCCTGCGCGCCGATCCGCGCTGGGCGGCGCCCTACTACTGGGCCGGCTTCGAGCTGCAGGGCGACTGGCGCGCCCTGCCCGGAGGCGGCGTCCAGCCCTTCCCCTGAACAATCCGCCGCCCCGTGGTGTCTTGCCCCCACAGCGCCGCCGATACGGCGAGCGCCTATCTTGAGGAGACGATGAGATGACGAGCGAGAAGAGCCCCAAGCTGAGCCAGCTGAGCCCGACGCTCCAGCCGCACCCGATCGACCCGCCGCCGGTGGGAAAGATCCGGGCCCAGGACATGTGCCCCGCCGACGGCAGCACGCCGCCGGATCCCGGGTGCAAGGGCGACAAGGACGTGCCGTTCGAGTAGCAGAGCAGCGGCCCGGCCCCCGGCCAGCCCGCCCCGGCGGCGCTGGCGGGGGGCGGGCCGGCTCCTCCCGGAACGCCGCCATGCCAGCCCTCCGCCATCACGCGCTCCTGGTCGGCATCGACCGCTACTGCAACCTCCCGGCGCACGCGCAGCTGCGCAGCTGCGCCAACGACGCCCGCCTGATCGCCGGGACGCTCCGCGACCGCTTCGGCTTCCATCCGGACGAGATCCGCCTGCTGCTCGACGAGGAGGCCACCCAGGGCGACATCCGCGCGGCGCTCGCCGCCGTCCGCGCCGCGGCGCGGGCGGGCGACGCGGTGGTCTTCTACTACAGCGGCCACGGCTCGAAGACCCTCGACCGCGACGGCGACGAGCCCGGCGGCATGGACGAGACCCTCTTCCCGCACGACAGCGGGAGGAAGCCCTACGACAACCGCGACATCATCGACGACGAGCTCCACGAGTGGCTGCTCGCCGTCAGCGCCGTCACCGCCAACCTGGTGATGATCGCCGACACCTGCTTCAGCGGCGGCGTGGCCCGCGACGCCGCGTTCGGCGGCGGCCTCTCCAAGTGGGTCACGCCCGACTGCCGGCCGGCGCACGAGCTGCCGCCGCGGGCCGTCGCCGGC
>JASLEW010000213.1 GCA_030150965.1 Thermoanaerobaculia bacterium
GCGGCCGGCGGCGGCGCGAGCGGCTGCCACCGCGCGGCTGCGCAGCTCGGCGGCCATCTGCGGCTCGGCGAGGTGGGCGGTCATCAGGCCGAAGCGCGCCGCGGCGCGCCGCACCCGCGCCCGCTGCGCGCTTCGGCCTGATGACCGCCCACCTCGCCGAGCCGCAGATGGCCGCCGAGCTGCGCAGCCGCGCGGTGGCAGCCGCTCGCGCCGCCGCCGGCCGCCTGTGGCAGGAGTTCGAGCGCCTCCCGGACGCCAAGCGCTGGCTGGTCGCCGGCCGCTCGCGCCGCTTCAAGAGCTGGGCCTTCGCCGAGCGCCTGTGCGAGGAGAGCGCGCGCAGCGCCGCCGACAGCGCGCCGCGGGCGCTGGAGCTGGCCCGCCTGGCGCTGCGGGTGGCGGAGCGCTGCGCCGGGGGCCAGGCGTGGCGCCTGCGGCTGCGGGGCTACGCGACGGCGTTTCTGGCTAACGCCCTGCGCGTCGGCGGCAGGGTGCGCGACGCCGAGAGCGAGATGCAGGCCGCCTGGGCGCTGTGGAACGAGGGCGCCGCGACCGCGGGTGCGGCGCTGCTCGCCGAGTGGCGGCTCTTCGACCTCGAAGCCTCCCTGCGGCGCGAGCAGCGGCAGTTCGCGGTGACCCTGGAGCTGCTCGACCGCGCTCTCGCCAGCGCGCCGCCCGAGGCGGCGGGCCGCATCCTGCTCAACCGCGCCTGGACGCTGGAGCTGCTGGGCGACATCCCGGCCGCGCTCGCCGATCTCCAGCAGGCGGCGCCACTCGTCGAGCGCAGCGGCGACCCGCGCCAGCGCTGGATCCTCGCCTTCCACCTGGCGCGCAACCTCTGCCACTGCGGCCGCTACGAGGACGCCGCGGCGGCGCTCCCCAGCCTGCGGCAGCAGTCCGTCGCGCTCGCCAACGAGCTGGACCTGCTGCGGGTCCTCTGGCTGAGCGGCCGGGTCGCCGACGGCCTGGGCCGGACGGCGGAGGCGATCGGCACGCTGGAGCACGTGCGGGACGAGTTCCTGCGGCGGCGGTTCCCGAGCGACACCGCGCAGGCGTCGCTGGAGCTGGCGGTCCTCTATCTGCGCGAGGGGCGAGTCGCGGAGGTGCGGGAGCTTGCCGAGAGCATGGCATGGGTGTTCACCGGCGAGGGCATTCGACTGGAAGCTCTGGCCTCGCTGCGCCTCTTTTACGAGGCGGCCTGCCGCGAAACCGTGACGCTTGACGAGGCACGGCAAGCCCTCGAGGTGTTACGGCAAAGTCTGCCGCCGCTGCCGCGAGCAAGGCCGTGACGGCTTCGCCGCCAAGCGGAGTGTCCGAAACCCCGCAAGCGCGCTCCGGCCGGCCCGCAGCCGGAGCGAGATCTCGGTCAGGGCTGGGTTCCGTGCGGCGGCGGCAGGATGATGATCTGCGAACCGCACTGTGCACCGCCGTTGGGGTCAGGCCCGCAACCGTTCTCGGGGTGGGCCGGGCGCCGCCCAGGTCGAGCGGTTCCCTTGGCGGTGGCGACAGCGGCGCCGGTAGAAGCAGGCGCGTGGGAGGCCTTGGGCGAGACAGAACTTAACCACGACCAGATCTCCGCCACGAGGTTGCTGGCGCTGCCGAAGCCCAGGCCATGCTCGAACGCCGGGTCCCCGGCCGGAGCCGCCAGGCCCCTGGCGGGGAAGGCACTGAGCAGGATCAACGCTGCTCCTGCAAGAAGCGGGAGACGGTTCGGCTTGCTCATCATGAGACTCCTTTCGCTCAGCGCTCGCGCCGGCCAGAATGGCAGCACCGCTCAAGACACAAGGTGCGGGACGGCCGCGGCAGTGAGAAATTGTCCGAATACGCCGTCCAGTCTGCGCCGAAGGGAGGGGACAAGGGAAGATGACGCCGACCAGCCAGGAAGACCTGAAGCTGCTGGTCCAGCTCATCCGGCGGCTGCGCGGCTGGGATCAGCTGGACCTGGGCACTGAGGCGGGCCTCGACGAAAGCACCATCAGCAGGTATGAGCGCGGCCGGTTGACCCCGAGGCCCCCCACGCTGGAGCGCCTCGCGGCAGCCGCCGGGGTTCCGATGTGGCTGTTGGACACCGTGCTGTTGCCGGTCCTCAGGATGGCGCAGCACGCCCTGCATGGCGACGCGCCAGCCAGCCGGACGGACCAGGCCACCCTTGGCGCCGCCGGGGCGCGTCCGCTGCCGGCCGCGGCAGCCGATGGTGGCGAAGAGCCTGGCCACGGCGCCATCGGCGAACGTCTGGCGGGAAGCATTGTCGCGGCGGCTGAAGTGGCCTTCGGTTTCCTGGTGGCTGAAGCTGATGCCGAGCTTGGCGAGGCATCGTCTGTCAGAGCTCAGCCGTCACCTCTCGACCGCGCTGAAGCGCCGGAGCTCTGGGAAAGTCTCGCACCGTGCACGCCCGAGGAGCGGCGGTGGCTGGTCGCGCAGCTCCCGGAGTTTCAGTCGTGGGCTCTGGTCGAGGAGCTGGCCGAGCAGAGCCGCCGTGCCGCGGCGGACGATGCGGCGGTGGCGGCCGAGCTTGCAGCTCTTGCGATCCGAGTGGCGAAGCTGGTGCCGGGTGAGGAAGGCTGGCGCCGCCGCCTGCAGGGTTACGCCACGGCCTTCCTGGCCAATGCTCGGCGGGTTGCCGGCAACCTCAAGGAAGCGGACTCTCTGTTCGCAAAAGCGTGGACCCTCTGGTTGAGCGGGGCCACGGCCGACCCCTCCTGCCTCCTGGCCGAGTGGCGCCTGCTGGACATGGAAGCATCCCTGCGGCGCGAACAGGGTCAGTTCGCGACCGCGCTGCGCCTGCTCGACCGCGCCCGCGCCGCCGCGCCTCCCGAGGCTGAGGCGCACATCCTGCTCAACGGCGTCTTCACCTTGGAGAAATCTGGCGACTTTGCCGGGGCGCTCCAAGCGCTGCGCGACGTGGCGCCGCTGGTCGAGCAGCGCGCCGAACCGCGGGAGCGCTGGATGCTGGCCTTCCACGTCACTCTCAATCTCGTTGATCTCGGGCGCTTCGAGGATGCCGCAGCGGCCCTTCCCGCCGTGCAGCAGCAGGCCGCCGCTCTCGGCAACGAGCTGGACACCCTGCGTGTCCAATGGCTCGCCGGCCGGATCGCCAACGCCCAGGGCCGCACCGCGCAGGCGCTATCGGCCCTGGAGGAAGTGCGAGCCGAGTTCGCGAAGCGCCGGAACCCTACCGACACCGCCCTGGTCACCCTGGAGCTTGCCGTCCTGTACCTGGAGCAGGGGCGCACCCGCGAGGTTCGCGAGCTGGCGGCGGCCATGGCATGGGTCTTCAACGCCGAGGGCATCCGGCGCGAGCTCGTTGCCTCGCTGCGCCTGTTCTGCGAGGCCGCGGCCCTGGAGGCGGCGACGGTCGAGCAGGCGACGCGGCTGATCGCCGCGGTACGCGAGGCCGGCGGCCCCTGCTGCGAGGCGCACGGCTGAGGCTTCTGGCCGCGGGGGCAGCGCCTCGGCCAATGGCATGGGCCGTGTTGTGGCGGCTGGACGATTACCCCTGAGCGCCACAGTGGGCACGTCTTTGGGCCGGGACCGTCACCATCTCCTCGAAGTCGGTCATCCTATCGGAAGCATTGGTTGCTTCTGGTGTAGGCGCTCACCTCAATCCGCTGAAATTTGGACCCCAAGTCGCGAAGATGGGAGCAGAAGAATCATCCCGCGCGTAGCGAGGCCGGCCGGGTGGGAGGGCCGGTGGGGAGCCGAGACGACGAGTAGACGGGGGCTGGCTGGCTCTGACCGGGGGGTATGCTGTGCCCAGCTGGGCAAGGGAACGAAAACCGCAGCACCGCAACCCCCGGCACCAGGTGGGCGAACACGGGCCAGGCGTAGAGGGCGAGGCCGGTGTCGAGGAGCAGGCCGGCGGCGGCTTCCAGCGCCAGGCGCGCAGCAGCGGCGCCGCCACGCCGCCGCGACCCGGCGCCGAGCGCGAAGCGGATGGCCGCCTAGCACCGGCACTGGAGAAGCGTCATGGTGGCGGCGCCGAGGACGCCCAGCAGGGCGGCGCCGAGCGCGGCGGCGCCAAAGATCGAGAAGGTCTCGGTTGCCGCCACAGCGCGTCGCCGAGGATGACCTGGCTTTGACCGAGGAGTTGACGCTGACGCCCACGAGCGGCGCGCCGCCGGCGTCAAAGCGTCGGCTCCTCGGTGCCGGCCAGACGTTGCTCGATTCTCCCGTCGTCCAGCGCAGGTAATGCTGGCAGCCGCGCGGCAGCTGCACGGCACTTCGCCAGTAGTATAAA
>JASLEW010000268.1 GCA_030150965.1 Thermoanaerobaculia bacterium
CGGCCGCCGATCAGCAGCGGCGCGCAGTCGGCCGCCACGCGGTCGTAGAGGCCGCTGGCGGTGAAGGCCGCCAGCACCTCGGCGCCCCCCTCGACCAGGACGCTGCGCACGCCGCGGGCATGGAGGTCGGCGAGGACCGCCGCCGGCCCGACCGCCGGCAGGCGCACCACGGTCGCGCCGCGCGCCTCCAGCGCCTTCCGGGCCTCCTCCGCCTTCCGGGCCTCCTGCCCCTTCCCGGCCTCCAGCGCCTTCCGGCCCTCCTCCGCCTTGCGGGTCCCCCGCGCCTTCTGAACACCGCCATCGGGGGCTTCGGTGTAGACGAGGAGCGGGCCGGCGGCGGCGAAGATCCTCCCCTCCCAGGCGGCGAGGCGCAGGCGGCGGTCGAGGACCACGCGGTGGCCGGGGCCGGCCGCCAGGCCGAGGCGGCGGTCGAGGCGGGCGTCGTCGTGGAGGACCGTGCCGCTGCCGGCCAGGACGGCGTCGTGCTCCTCGCGCAGCGCCAGGCCCCAGCGGCGGCCGGCGGGCGAGGAGATCCATTGGCTCTCGCCCGCCGCCGTGGCGATGCGGCCGTCGAGGCTCATCGCCCACTTGAGGGTCACCGCCGGCCGCCGCTCGACGGCGGCGACCAGGAAGGAGAGGTTGAGCCGCACCGCCGCCTCGGCCAGCGCCCCCACCTCGACCGCGATGCCCGCGGCGCGCAGGCGGGCGAAGCCGCCGCCCTCGACCCAGGGGCTCGGGTCGCCGTGGCAGGCCACCACCCGCTCGACTCCCGCCTCGATGACCGCGTCGGCGCAGGGGGGGGTGCGCCCGTGATGGGCGCAGGGCTCCAGGGTCACGTAGAGGGTCGCGCCGCGCGCCCGGGGGCCGGCCTCGGCCAGCGCCTCGATCTCGGCGTGCGGGCCGCCCACGGCGCGGTGCCAGCCCCGGCCCACGATCGCGCCGTCGCGCACCAGGACCGCCCCCACCATCGGATTGGGCGAGGTGCGGTAGCGGCCGCGCGCGGCCAGGCGCAGCGCCAGGCGCAGCGCCTCAGCCGAGGAGAGCAGCGGCGAACTCCCGCGGCCGGAACTCCACCAGGTCGTCGGCCGATTCGCCGACCCCCAGGTACAGCACCGGCAGCTTCAGCTCGCGGGCCACCGCCACCGCCATGCCGCCCTTGGCGGTGCCGTCGAGCTTGGCGAGCAGGACGCCGTCCACCGGCACCACCTGGCTGAAGGTGCGCGCCTGGGCCAGCGCGTTCTGGCCGGTGGTGGCGTCGAGCACCAGGAGGGTGCGGCGCTGCCGGTCGGCGGCCTCGCGGTCGATGACGCGGCGCACCTTGCCCAGCTCGGCCATCAGGTGGTCCTTGGTGTGCAGCCGGCCGGCGGTGTCGATCAGCAGGTGATCGATCTGCCGCGCCCGCGCCGCCTGGATGGCGTCGAACACCACCGCCGCCGGATCGGCGCCGAAGGGCTGGCGGACGACGTCGATGCCCAGCCGCTGCCCCCAGAGGACGAGCTGCTCGATGGCCGCGGCGCGGAAGGTGTCGCCCGCGGCCAGCAGGACCTTCTGTCCCTGGCGCTGCGCCAGGCGGGCGAGCTTGGCGATCGAGGTGGTCTTGCCGACGCCGTTGACGCCGACGACCAGGGTGAGCTGCGGCGCCGGCTTGCGCGGTGCGCCCCCGGGGCCCCCCCCGGACCGGGCCGCCGGCCAGCCCCGGCCCCAGTCGCCGCCGCCGCCCGCCCGGGCCGCGGCCGGCAGCTCCTCGAGCAGCCCCGCCATCTCGTCGGCGACCAGCTTGCGCAGCCGCGCCGGGCTGGCCGCCTGCTCGCGGGTGGCGTTCTTCCGCACCCGCGCCACCAGCTCCAGCGCGGTGTCGACGCCGAGGTCGGCGGAGATCAGGATCTCCTCCAGGTAGTCGAGCGTCGTCTCGTCGAGCGTCACCGCGCCGTCGAAGGCCGCGGCGACCTTGCCGAGCAGCTCGGTGTGGGTCATGGTGAGGCCGCGCTTGAGCTTCTGCCAGAAGCCGCGCTCCTCGGCCTCCTCGGGCAGCCGGGCCTCGGGCGCCAGCTCCAGGAGATCGAGGCCGTCCCCGCCCTGCTTCGCCGCGGGCCGGTCCCGCGAGTCGTCGCCGCGCCGTGCCATGAGCGGCATGATAGCGGGTCCCGGGCGGATTCGCGCCCCTCGCGCGGCGCGGGCGGCGGCGGCCCGGCCGCCGCCGGCTCAGCCCGCAGCCGGCTCGGGGAACAGCTCGTGGCGGAGCTGCGCCACCGCCTCCTCGAGCCTGGCGCGGCTGCGCGCCACCAGGGCCGGCTGGCGCTGCACCATGGCCAGGCAGTAGCCGTCGGGCAGCGGCACGGCGAAGATGTGGGCGGCGCGCTTCTCGATGTGGACGAGGAGGGGCTCGCCGAGCTGGTTGCCGGCGATCATGCGGTCGAGCTGCCGCAGGTAGATGCCGAGATAGGCGCCGAGCACCCGCATCTCGTAGGCGCCGAGGCCCGAGCAGGCCATCTCCACCGTCTCGCCGCTGGCGTCGAGGAACAGCACGCCCAGGCAGTCGTCGCTCTGCGCCAGGAGGTTGGCCAGGACGTATTGAAACATGGCGCGGCGGTCAGGAGCGGCGCCCGGCGGCGCGCGCCTCGATCTCGGGCAGGCTCACCCGCACCTCGTGCGGCGCCGGCGGCCGCACGTCGCCCGCCTGGACGGCGCGCAGGAAGGCGGTGACCACCTTGGCGTCGAAGCGGCTGCCGGTCAGCTTGGTGATGGTATCGATGGCGAACTGCAGCTCGCCGGCCTGCTGGTAGGGACGGTTGGTGGTGATGGCGTCGAAGGTGTCGGCCACCGCCACGATGCGGGCGAACAGCGGGATCTGCTCGCCGCGCAGCGCGTCCGGGTAGCCGCGGCCGTTCCACGCCTCGTGATGCCAGCGGATGGCGGGGATCATCTCGCGCAGCTGCTCGATGGGGCTCATGATCTCGGCACCGACCACGGTGTGCATTTTCATCTGTTCGTACTCGGCCGGCAACAGCATCCCCTCCTTGCGCAGGATGGTGTCCTCCACCCCGATCTTGCCGACGTCGTGCAGCAGCGCGCCGATCCACGCCTTGTGCTGCACCTCCTCGGGCAGCCCGAGGTGGCGGGCGATGGTGCGGCTGACCGCCGCCACCCGCTCGGAGTGGCCGCGGGTGTACGGGTCCTTGGCGTCGATGGCGGCGGCGAAGGCGCGCAGCGAGCCGATGAACAGGTCGCGGTTGGCCTGGGCGGCGGCGCGCAGCTGCTGGACGTAGCTCTCGACGTGGCCGCTCATGCGGTTGAAGTCGTCCGCCAGGTCGGCCAGCTCGAAGGAGAGGCCCTTCATCTCCACCCGCCCGCCGAAGCTGCCGGCGGCGATCTCGTGGGTGGTCTCGGTGAGGCGCTGGATGGGCTGGCCGATCCAGCGCGCCGCGAGGAAGGCGAAGGCGGCGGCTAAGGCCATCAGCGGCAGGGTGGCGAGCACGGTGCGCAGGATCATCTGGTCCACGACGGCGAAGGCGGCCGAGAGCGGCCGCTGCACCACCACGCCCCAGCTGGTCTCCGGGATCGCGCTGACCTGCGCCAGCACGCCCTGGCGGCCGTGCGGCGACTGGAACTCGTACTCGCGGATGAGGTTCATCGGCCGCTCGACGAAGAGCTTCACCAGCTCCGAGCGCATCAGCGCCTGGGCCATGTCGGGATCGGAGTCGGACCACAGGATGCGGCCGCGGCGGTCGAGCAGGAAGACGCCCACCTGCTTGCGCGGCTCGCCCTGGAAGACCGCCTGGAGCGGCCGGAAGTCGAAGAGCGCCTCGACCACCAGGCGCTGGCCGCCGGCGGGCGGCGCGGCGCCGGCGGCAGCGGCAGCGGCGGGGACAGGGGGGGCCGCTCCGGCGACGGCGGGAACGGAGGCGGCGGCGGGGGGCGCGGCAGCCGCGACGGCCGGACCGTCGCCGCCCACCGGCACCGCCAGGGCCAGGCTGGGCACCTCGCGCGGGCCGGTCTCGATCAGCCGGTAGGCCGGCGCCCGCGTCGCGCCGGCCTCCTCGAACACCGTCTGCATGGCCGCGGCGGCGGCGGGGGCCAGCTCGACCGGCCCGCGGTGCGGCCCCTCGCCCTGGGAGTCGAGCACGTAGAGGGCGCGCAGGTTGGGGTTGCCGGCGTCGAAGCTCTGCAGCTGGGCGGCCACCCACGGCTCGTGCAGCCGGGCGGCGACGTCGGCCGGGCCGGGCGCGAGCAGCAGGCTGTTGCCGAGCTGCGCCAGGCCGCCGCGCACGGCGACCAGGTAGGCGTCGATCTCGCGCGACAGGGCCAGGGCCTTGCGCGTCAGGTAGTCGCGCTCGGCGTCCTCGAGGATCTCCTTGGCCTTGGGGATGAGCAGGGCGCTGCTGATGCCGAGCGGCACGCTGCTCGACAGCAGCACCAGGATCAGCAGCACGTGGCGCAGCTTGATCCGGCGCGGCAGCTTGCGAGGGGTGGACATCATCTCTTCTGGCACAGCCCGCTTCCAGGTGCTGCGGACAACGAACGGTCACCGCCTCACAGAGGAACAACGATCAGTATACCGCTCCGCGGCCCCGCCGCGCCGCCGGCGTGCGGCTTCGGCTGCTCCCGCGCCGGCATCTCCGCAGCCGCGCCCGCTCAGCCGGCGGCGAAGGGGTCGCGCAGGAAGGCGCGCAGCTCGGCGGCCACCTCCTCCCAGCCGATGCCCTCGACCATGGCCCCCTGGCCCAGCGCCGCCGGCAGCACCCAGACCAGGCCGCGCTCGCTCGCCTTCTTGTCGCGCGCCATGCGCGCCGCGAGGTCCTCGGGCTCGAGCGGCGGCAGCGGCGGCAGCTCCAGGCGGGCGAGGAGCGCCGCCAGGCGGCGCGCCGCCGCGGCGTCCAGGCCGCGCCGCCGCGCCAGGCGCAGGGCGAAGAGGATGCCGTAGGCGACGGCCTCGCCGTGCAGCAGCCCCTGGTAGCCGGCGGCCGACTCGATGGCGTGGCCCAGGGTGTGGCCGAAGTTGAGCAGCCGCCGGTCGCCGCGCTCGTCGGGGTCGCGCTCGACCACCGCGATCTTGGCGGCGGCGGCGGCGGCCACCACCGGCGAGAGCGCCCGCGGGTCGCCGGCCAGGAGCCGGCCGAGGCCGGACTCGACCGCGGCGAGCAGCGGCGGGTCGAGGAGCGCCGCCATCTTGATGACCTCGACCAGGCCGGAGCGCAGCTCGGCGCGCGGCAGGGTGGCGAGCAGCGCGCTGTCGCACACCACGTGGGCCGGATGGAGGAAGACGCCGACGGCGTTCTTGCCGCCCGGCAGGTCCACCGCCGTCTTGCCGCCGATCGCCGCGTCCACCTGCGCCAGGAGCGTGGTCGGCAGCTGGGCGCACTCGATGCCGCGCAGGAAGCACCCGGCGGCGAAGCCCCCCAGGTCGCCGACGCTGCCGCCGCCGAAGGCGACCAGGCGGCTGTCGCGCTTGCCGCCGCCCAGGAGCATGTCGTTCCACAGCCGCTCGGCGACGGCGAGGGTCTTGGCGGCCTCCCCCTCCGGCACCGGGAGGATGCGCAGGTGCGCCGCCGCGTCGCGCAGCGGCGCCAGGCTCTTGCCGTGCAGGGTGAGGACGCGCGGCGTCGAGACCACGAAGAGGGTGCGCCCGGCCACCCAGCGGCCGAGGTCGGGGGCGGCGGCGGCGAGGGCGCCGGCGCCGGCCCAGATCGCCGTCGCCCCGGCCGGGTGGCGGAGGCTCAGCCGCTCGATGCCGGAGGGAGCGGAGAGAGGCGAGGCGGAGGACGAGGGCGCCGCGGGGGCGCCGGCGGCGCTCACGTGCCGGAGGACGGCGGGCGCTCGGGCGGCGCCGGCGGGGGGGCGATGGCGATGCCCAGCTCGCGCAGCTGCCGCTCCTCGACGCCGGAGGGCGCCTCGGTCATCAGGTCGGAGGCCGAGGCCGTCTTGGGGAAGGCGATGACGTCGCGGATCGACCCCGCGCCGGCCATCACCATGACGATGCGGTCGAGGCCGAAGGCGATGCCGCCGTGCGGCGGCGCGCCGTAGCGCAGGGCGTCGAGGAAGAAGCCGAAGCGCGCCCGGGCCTCCTCGGCGCCGATGCCGAGCAGGCGGAAGACGCGCGACTGCAGCTCCGGGTCGTGGATGCGGATCGAGCCGCCGCCGAGCTCCATGCCGTTGAGCACCACGTCGTAGGCGCGCGAGCGGACGCTCCCGGGATCGCTCTCCAGGCGGCCGAGGTCGCGCGGGTCGGGGCTGGTGAAGGGGTGGTGGGTCGAGGTCCAGCGCCCCTCCTCGGCGCTCCATTCGAGCAGCGGGAACTCGGTCACCCAGAGGAAGGCGTGCCGGTCCCGCGGGATCAGGCCGTAGCGGCGCGCCAGCTCCAGGCGCAGCGCGCCCAGCGCCGCCGCCGTGGTGGCCGCCGGTCCGGCGGCGAGGAGCGCCAGGCCGCCCTCCTCCAGGCCCAGGGCAGCGGCCAGGGCGTCGGCCTCGGCGGCGGCGAGCGCGCTCTTGACCTGGAACACGGCCTCGCCGCCGCGGCGGCGCAGGGTGAGCACGCCGGCGGCGCCGGCGCGGCGCGCCAGCTCGGCCCAGCCCTCGACCTCCTTGCGGCTGGCA
>JASLEW010000298.1 GCA_030150965.1 Thermoanaerobaculia bacterium
GTGGAGCTGATCGTCCGGCGGCGCCGGGAGCCGGGGAGCGCCGGCGGGCCGGGCGCGGCGGCCGGCGAGGCCGAGCCCCAGCGCCTGCGGATCGAGCCCGCGGGCGGCGGCTATGACCTCACGCTGGGGGAGCGCGTGGTCCACGTCGATGCGGCGCGCCTGCGCCAGGGGCTCTACAGCCTGCGCATCGACGGCGCCCAGCACGAGGTCGCGGTGCGGCGGGAGGCCGACGGCGCCTACCGGGTGAGCGATGCGCACGGCGCGGTGACGGTCGAGGTGGCGGACCCGCTCACCCACCTCGCCTCCCAGGGCGGCGGCGCCAAGGGCGGCCGGCGGCCCCAGCGCGTCAACGCCTACATGCCCGGCCGGGTGATCGGCGTCCTGGTGGCGGAGGGGGATGCCGTGCGGGCGGGCCAGGGCATCCTGGTGCTGGAGGCGATGAAGATGCAGAACGAGATCCTGGCCGAGCACGACGGCACGGTCTCCCGCATCCTGGTGCAGGCCGGCCAGCCGGTCGACGGCGGCGACCCGCTCTTCGACCTGGAGTGAGCGCGCCGGCGTGAGCGCGCCCGTCCCGCTTCCCGCGCCCGCCGCCGCTCGCGCCCATCGCGCCGCTCGCGGCCATCGCGCCGTTCCCGGCCATCCCGCCAGCCGCGGCCAGCGCTCCCATCGCGTCCATCTCGGCCATCGCGTCCATCTCGGCCATCGGACCGTGGCGCGGAGCGTCGCGCTGCTGCTGCTCGGCGCCTTCGTGGCGCTGTGCGCCCACGGTCTGCGCTGGGACAGCCCGACGGTGGACGAGTTCGCCCACCTTCCCGCCGGCTACTACTACCTGAAGACCGGCAATTTCCAGCTCTACGACCTGAACCCGCCGCTGCCGCGCATCCTCTGCGCCCTGCCGCTGCTGGCGCTCGGGCCGCGGATCGATACCAGTGCCAGGCTGCGCGACAGCGGCTGGTACCCGTGGGTGTTCGGCACCGATTTCATGCGCCGCAACGCCGATCGGTACCAGGAGATCTTCCTGTTAGGGCGCCTGCCCGTGGTCGCACTCGGCGTGCTCCTGGGGTTGCTGGTCTGGCGCTGGGCGGTGCAGCTCCACGGCGAGGCCGCCGGCCTGGTGGCGCTCGCCGGGTACGCCTTCTGTCCGAGCATCATCGCCCACGCCCATCTGGCGACGACAGACCTCTGCTTCGCCCTGGCGGTGACCGCGGCGCTCTTCCTCTTTCACCGGTGGCTCCGCCGGCCGGCGCCGGCGACGCTGCTGGCGGCGGGAGTCGCCCTGGGCCTGGTGCAGCTGGGCAAGTTCAGCGGCGTGCTGCTCTACCCCGTGCTGCTGGCGCTGACCGGAGCGGCGGCAGCGGCGAGAGGGGCTGCCGAGGTGCGGCCGGCCGGGACGGCGGCAGGAAGAGGGGCTGCCGCGGTGCCGCCGGCCGGGACGGCGGCGGCGAGGAGAGGTGCTCCCGGGAAGCTGCCGGCCGGGCCGGCGGCGGCGAGGAGAGATGCCCGCGGGGAGCTGCCGGCCGGGCCGGCGGCGGCACCGGAAGGGCCGGCCGCGGTGCCGGCCGCCGGGGAGGCAGCGGCGCGATGCCGGGAGAGACGAAGGACTTGGAGCCTGGCCGGGCCCCTGGCCGCCGGCCTCGGCGGCATCTTCCTGGTGAGCCTCCTGGTGCTCGACGCCGGTTACCTCTTCCACGGGGTCGGGGACCGGGTGGGGGACCTCCATCTCCGCAGCCGCCTGCTGGGTGGCTGGCTCGGAGCGCTGCCGGCCTGGCTGCGCCTGCCGCTGCCAAGGGCCTACCTGCACGGCTTCGACTCCATCCAGCTGATCAACGAGCAGGGCGAGTTCCCCACCTGGTTCTGCGGCCGTTGGCTGGCGGGGGGGACGGTCCTCTACTATCCGCTGACCCTGCTGTTGAAGACCCCTTTGCCTCTCCTGACGGCCTGGTTCGCGGCCCCTTTCGCCAGAACCGCCAGGCGGCCGCCGGCGAGCCGCCGAAAGATCGCCGAAGGCGCCGGTGACCCCGCCGGCGCCGCGGGCGCCGCCGGCCTCGACAGTGCCGCTGGCTCCGCCGGCTTCGACAGTGCCGCCGGCGTCGCTGACTTTGACGGTGCCGCTGGCTCCGCCGGCTTCGACAGTTCCGCCGGCGTCGCTGGCTTCGACGGAGCCGCCAGCGATATTGACTCCGCCGGACCCGACCACGGGGCGGCCGAAGCGTCCCTCGTCCCCGCGGCGCAGGGCGCGGGCGCCGTGAGGGAGGCCTGCCTGTGGCTGCCGGCCCTGGTCCTGCTCGCCTTCTTCTCCCTGGGCTCGCGGGTGAGCTATGGCATCCGCTACCTGCTGCCGGTCCTGCCCCTCGCCTGCATCTACTCCGCGCGCCTGGTCCCCTGGGTGCTGACGCGGGGCCGGGCGGTGCGCGGCGCGGCGCTCGCGGCGCTGCTCGTCTACCCGGTCTCGGTCCTGGCCGCGACCCCGGACACGATCTCCTACTTCAACCTCCTGGCCGGCAGCCAGCCCGACCACTACCTGATCGATTCCAACCTCGATTGGGGCCAGGGCCTGGAACGCCTGCGCTCCTACCTCGACCGCGAGCGCCTGCCGGGCATCGCCCTCGCCTACTTCGGCCACGTCGATCCCGCCCTCTACGGCTTCCGCTACCGCCTGCCGGACCCGCACCGCCCCGGCCTGGCCGCGGTGAGCGTCAACTTCCTCCACGGCTACCCCTACGTGACCGACATCGCCGGCCACATGGTGCCGGTGCCCGCCGGCGCCTACACCTGGCTCGCCCGCTATCCGCGCCAGGCCGACCTGGGCGGCGGCCTGTTCCTCTACCGGATCAGCGGCGGTCCGCCGTCTTAGCGGGCCCCCGGGTGGGCCCCTTGCCGAAGGCACGGGCTGAGGTTGATCGGAAGGATCTTATGACCATGGTAACATGACCGGGGTCTGAGAAGGCTTCCAGAAGGGGCGGCCATGTCAGCACACGTTTCGAAGTCCCGTTTCAAGGCGCATGCGCTGCAGTACCTGCGGCAGGTCGAGGCCAGCGGCAAGGGGATTGTCGTGACCGATCGGGGAAGACCGGTCGTCAAGGTGGTTCCCTACGAGCGTGAGATGCCGCGGGACCTGGCCGCCCTCCGAGGGTCTGTCCTGCGCTACGACGACCCGCTCGAGCCGGTTGGCCTGGAGGATTGGGAGGCCCTGCGCTGATTCTGCTCGACACCCATGCCTGGATCTGGTGGGTGGCCGAGCCGGAACGGCTCTCGCCTGCCGCACGGACGGCGATCGACCGGGAGACCGAGCGGGGCCAGATTCTCGTCTCGGCCATCTCCTGCTGGGAGCTCACCCTGCTGATCAGGAAGGGCCGGCTGGTGCTGAGCCTCGATGCCGCCGACTGGATCGCCGCCTCGGAAGCGCTGCCCTTCCTGCGCTTCGCGCCGGTCGACCACCACATCGCGATCCAGGCCAACCGCTTGCGCGGCGAGCTGCACGAGGATCCGGCGGATCGCCTGATCGTCGCGACGGCGCTGGTGCTCGGCGCCACCCTGGTCACCAGGGACGAGCGCCTTCGAGCCTATCCACATCTCGGTACGCTCTGGTGAAGGAGCGCTGGGTGGGGGTTGGGCGGAGCGGCCCTCAGGTCGCTGCTGGTTGCCGCTCCGGCCTTGCCGCGCGGGACGACCAGCGGCGATGCATCCACAGCCACATGTGGGGGTGGGCGCGGACCTCGTCCTCGATGACCTCCAGGTAGCGGCGGGTGAGGGCGGCGACGGCTTCCTCCTCGGAGGCATCGGCGGGGTTGGGCCCGGGGAGGATCGGCGGGCGCACGACCAGGTGGTAGCGGCCGCGGGGCTCGGGGTAGGCGAAGACCGGGACGACCGGGGCGCCGCTGTGGCGGGAGAGGCGGGCGAGGATGGGGGTGGTGCGGGCCGGATGGCCGAAGAAAGGGACCAGGATGCCCTCGCGCTCGTGCACCCGCTGGTCGGGGAGGATGCCCACCCGCCCGCCGGCGCGCACCACCTTGAGCATCTGCCGGGCGGCGCCGTGCTTGTCGATGACGGCGAAGCCCAGGCGCTCGCGCAGGCGGTTGAGCTCGCGGTCGAGATGGGGGTTGTCGGCCGGCCTGGCGATGGTGTGGAGGACGCCGCGGTAGAGCGCGACCGGCCGGCCCGACATCTCCCAGGAGCCGTGATGGGCGCCCAGGTAGAAGACGCCGCGGCCGAGGCTCTCCGCCTCCTCCATGTGCTCCCACCCCTCCAGGCGGAAGCGGCGGCAGACCTCGACGGGGCCGAAGCGGTCGGCGGAGATCAGGTCGAAGAGAGCGGCGCCGAAGTGGCGGAAGCACGCCGCCACCAGGCGCCGGCGCTCGGCGGGAGGGATCTCGGGCAGGGCGAGGGCCATGTTGTCCCGCGCCAGGTCGCGGTGGCGCCGGTCGAGGAGGTGGGCCAGGCGGCCGAGGCCGGCGCCCAGGGGCCGCGCGGCGCCGTGCGGCAGGGCGCGGATCATCCCCTTGAGCGCCAGGTAGGCGCCGTACTCCAGGCGGTGCCGGACCGGCGCGTCCTTCACCCGCCCTTCCCTCCTGGCGCCACGGCGCCGCGGCGGCCCTGGCGGCGCTGCCGTCCGCCGCGCTGCCCCACGCTGCGCAGCCACCTGCCGCAGCTCCCGGCGCGGGTGATTCCGCTCATCGGACGCCGGGAGCTGCCGGGAGGGCATCCACGGCGCGGTCGAGCCACTCCCAGAAGCCGGGCTCCGGCGCCGCCGCGACCGGCAGCTCGGCGAGCGGCACGGCCAGGCGCCCGAGCAGCTTGACGCGGTCCTTGGCGGTGGCGAGGGCGGCGTCGGCGCCGCTCTCCTCGACCGCGGCGGCGATGCGCCGCAGGCTCGCCGGCGGATAGGGATGGTGGTCGGGGAAGCGCAGCTCGCCCATGACGGCGAAGTCTAGCTCGCGCACCGCGGCGGCGAAGCGCTCCGGCCGGGCGATGGCGCTGACCAGCACCACGCGGCTGCCGGCGGCGAGCGGCACGGCGCCGCCCGCGGCGTGCAGGAGCGGCCGGCCGCTCCGCACCGGAGAGGCGAAGAGCGGGCCGGAGAAGCCGTGCGCACGCAGCGCGGCCCGGACCGCCGCCGCTTCGCCCGCCTCCGGCGTGCCGGTGAGGAGCACGGCGCTGGCGCGGGCGCCTGCGGCCCGGCGGCCGGCTGCGCGAGCCCCTGGCCGCCGCCGGGCCGCAGGCGCCCGCCTCCCAGGGGGTCGGCGGCCGGCAGGGCCACCAGGTCGAGGTCGCGGTGCAGGGCGAGGTGGGAGAAGCCGTCGTCGAGCAGGAAGAGGTCCGGCGCCGGGCGCAGCCGGGCCAGCGCGGCGAGGCCGGCGCGGTGGCGGTCGGCGCCCACCACCACCGCCACGCCGGGCAGCTCGCCGGCCAGCAGCACCGGCTCGTCGCCGCCCGCCGCCGGATCGAGGAGCGGCCCGTCGCCGCGGCTGACCACGGCGATGCCGTGGCCGCGCCGGCCGTAGCCGCGGGAGAGGATGCAGACCGTCCGGCCGCGTTGCTGAAGATGGCCGGCCACCGCCGCCACCAGGGGGGTCTTGCCGGTGCCGCCCCAGTGGAGGTTCCCGATGCTCACCACCGGCCGCGGCAGCCGCCGGGCATGCCCGGCGTACCAGGCGGCGCGCAGCCGGTGGGCCCCGCCATAGAGCCATTGCCAGGGAGAGGCGGTCCTGGCGCTCGTCCCGGCCTCTCCGCTCAACCCGCCCCTCCGGCGGCCGGGGCCAGCCCCACCGCCGGCTCCCTGCCTGCCGCCGGCGACGCCAGGAAGGGGGCGAGGATCGGCGCGAGCATGGCGAGGGTCTGGTCCAGCGCCCCCCGGTTCTCCTCCACCAGCCCGGCCGCCAGGGCGCCCTGCCGGCGGGCTTCGCCGGCGTCGGCCAGCCACCCCTGCCAGGCGCGGCCGAGGCCGGCCGCGTCCTCCACCCGCTGCCAGGCGCCGGCGCGGTCGAAGCGCTCCGCCATGTCGCGGAAGTTGTGCATCGACGGGCCGACGGCGATCGGGATGCCGCAGCGGGCCGCCTCCAGCGGGTTGTGGCCGCCGGTGGGCACCAGGGTGCCGCCGACGAAGGCCGCCGCCGCGGCGCCGTAAAGGCCGGCCAGCTCACCCAGGCTGTCGAGCAGCAGCACGTCCGGCGTCGCGGCAACCTCCCCACCGGCCACCGCGGCCGCACCTCCGGCTGCTGCGGCTCCTGACCCGGCCGAGGACCCTGGGGCGCCGCCGCCGGCCACCGTGCCTCCGGCGCCAGCCGCGCCGTCCGTGTCCCCAGCGCCGGCCACTCCCGCCTCGCTCTCCGGTCCAGCCGCAGAATCCGCCGCCGGCAGGATCGCGCTCCGCCGCACCACCGTGAGGCCCTCCCGGCGCAGCCGCCGCTCCACCTCGTCCCAGCGCTCGGGGTGCCGCGGGGCCACGGCCAGGAGCGCGGCGGCCCCGCCGCCGAGGCGGCGGAAGGCCGCCGCCACCTGCTCCTCCTCGCCGGCCATGGTGGAGCCGGCGACCAGCACCGGCCGGCCGGCGGCGAGGCGCCGCACCGCCGCCAGCAGCGCCGGGTTCTCCGGCGGCGCCGCGGTCTCGAACTTCAGGTTGCCGGTCACCGTCAGGCGCTCCGCCGGCACGCCCAGCGCCGCCAACCGGTCGCGGTCCTCGGCGCTCTGCATGCCGAAGCGTCCGATGCCGTCGAACAGCAGCCCGGTGAGGCGCCGCAGCCGCCGCATGCGGCGGAAGCTGCGGTCGCCGACCCGGCCGTTGACCACCGCCACCGGGATGCCGTGCCGCCGCGCCTCGCGCAGCAGCAGCGGCCAGTAGTCGCCCTCGACCAGCACCAGGGCGGCGGGCGCGAAGCGGCGCCAGAAGCGCGCCACCGCCGGCCCCAGCTCGAACGGCAGGTAGGCGACGGCCGCCCGGCCGGCGAAGAGGCGGCGCGCCAGCGCCTGGCCGGTCGGTGTCACCGTGGTGACCAGCAGCGGCAGGTGGGGAGGCAGGCTCCGCGCCAGGGTCGCCGCCACGCCCACCTCGCCCACCGAGACGGCGTGCAGCCAGAGCGCCCCCCTGCCGCCCACCGCCGCCCGTCCCCCCACTCCGGCGCCAAGCCGGCCGCCGAGGCTCTGCAGGTAGTGCCGCCCGCGCCGCACGAGCAGGATGGGGCCGGCGGTCACCAGCGCCACCCCGGCCACGACCTCGTAGAGCACCCAGAGCAGGGAAACCATCCGGCCTCGGAGTATATGCAGCCGGCGCCCCCGGGACTCCCGGGGCGCGCGGCGAGGCAGTATAATCATGGGCCGCCAACCCGGGCCCCGGCCCGGCCGGGAAGGGCTGGATCCCTTCCCGCGGTTGGCCGAGGATGCTGATGGGGCTGTTTCGCCGCTTCCTGCCGGCAGTCGAGGGCGGCCGCCCGGACCGCCGCTCTGCCGTGCCCGCTCCCGCGAGCTTAGACGGCGGCCGTCCGGCGGTCGTATACCGGACTGATATGCTCGAGCTCGTCTACTCCCGCAGCCGCCAGCCCGCTGCCGCGCCGCCGCCCGAGGTCTCCGATCGCGATCTCCTCCTGGCGCTGCGCGACGGCGACGAGGATGCGCTCGGGGAGCTGATCGGCCGCAAGACCAAGCCCCTCCTCCAGCTGGTCAGCCGCATCCTGGGCGACCTGGAGGAGGCGCGCGACGTGGTGCAGGTCACCTTCTTCAAGGTGTGGGAGAACCGCCGCAAGTTCGACGAGCGCTGGAGCCCGAACACCTGGATCTACCGCATCGCCAGCAACCTGGCGATCGACCACCTGCGCGCCCGGCGCAGCCGCGAGCGCGTGCACGAGCCGGTGCGCCAGCACCTGCGCCAGGTCGCCGACAGCCATGCCCACCGCGATCTGTCGCGCCTGCAGCAGAGCGAGGTGGGGGCGATCTTCCGCGAGCTGGCCGCGTCGCTGTCGGAGAAGCAGCGCATGGTCTTCCTGCTGCGCGAGGTCGAGGGGATGTCGTCGCCCGAGGTGGCGGTGATCCTCGGCTGCCGCGAGTCGACGGTGCGCAACCACCTGTTCAACGCCCGTCGCTACCTGCGCGCCGAGCTGACGCGGCGCTACCCGGAGTACGCCGCGGCGGGCGCCGGCCTCGAAGCCTCCCCCTCCCCTGCCGCCGCGGCGATCGAGCCGGCGGCGCGCCGGGAGGCCGGGTCATGAGCTGCCCCGACTGGCGGCACCTCGATCCGGCTGTGCGCGACGCGCCCCATGGGAGCGCGGCGGGCGGGCCTGGCTCCGCCGGCGCCGCCGGCGCCGCCTCCTGGGAGGAGGCGCTACGGCACCTCGACAGCGGCTGCCGGCTCTGCCGCCGGGAGGCGCTGGCCGCCGATCCGACGCTGGCGTTCCGCCACCTGCCGCCGGTCGAGATGACCGCCGCGGACGAGGCGCGCGAGGTCGAGCTGGCCCGCCGGGCGGTGACCGCGATGCGCGCCGCGCGCCGCCTGGACCGCCATGCTCCGCTGCCGCTCGCCGACCGAGCTGACCGCGCTGATCGGCACGCCCGCCGCGCCCGCCGCTCGCCGGCCGCCGGAGCCTGGCGCGGCCACGGCCTGCGCTGGGCGCTGGCCGCCGGGCTGACCGGCCTGGCCCTGCTGACCGGGGCCGAGCACGGCTGGCGTGGCGCCGGCGCCCTCGGTTCCCACCCCACCCGGGATGCCCTGAACGGTTCCCGGCTGGCGGCCCCGGCCTCCGCCGCGGCCGGCCTGACCGCCGGAGCATCGGGCACCCGGGGCGCCGCGGCGGCCGATGCCGCCGATACCGCCGATACCGCGAACGCCGCCGAGATCACCGGCGGCGCCGGCCTCGCCGGCGCGGGCCGCGTCCTGCCGCCCGACCTCGCGGCGGTGCCGGCGGCCAACCGCTCCTCGATCGAGGGCTTCAGCCGGCCGGAGGCGCGGGTCTACCAGATCGACGGCCCGCACATGTCGGTGGTGATGATCGTGGATGACAAGCTCGATGTCTGAGCCGGAGCCCCCGGCGGGCGAGCGCCCCTCGTCCAGCCACCCTGATCCGCACGGTGTGCCGGCAGTTTGAGCCCGGCACCCCGTCGCGATAAGCTGCCTAGTCCCTCGATGGCACCCGTGCGCCGCCTCGTCGCGATCGTCGCGAGCGTCCTCTGGACCTGTGGTCCGGCGGCGGCGCTGCTGCACGCGGGCGATCCCGAGGCGCTGGTGCTGCACGCCTACTCGCTGCGCTACCAGCCGGCGATCGAGGCGATCCCGCTCATCCAGCCGCTGCTGTCCAACCGCGGCACCCTGGAGCTTCAGCCGGGCGGCAACACCCTGGTCATCCGCGACACCAGCGCCGCGCTCTCCCGCATCGTGCCGCAGCTGCGCGCCTTCGACCACCCGGCGCAGCCGATCCGGGTGGAGATCCAGGTGGTCAAGGCCAGCCGCACCCTGGTGTCGCCGTCGGTGGCGCACTCGGACCTGCCGGATGCGCTCACCCGGCAGCTGCGCCAGATGCTGCCCTACGAGATCTACGAGCTGCAGGCGCAGGCGCAGCTCAGCTCGCAGGAGGGGCAGGCGGTGGCCTACGACATGGGCAACGACTACGAGGTCAGCTTCCGCGTCGGCACGCTGCTCGATGCCCGCAACCTCAAGCTGAGCAATTTCGCCATCACCCGCCGCACCACCGGCCGCCGGCCGGTGACGCTCCTGGCGCGCGGCAGCCTCAACCTCTGCCTGGACCAGACCATCAGCGTGGCGCTGACCCGCAGCGAGGGGAGCCGCGACGCCCAGCTGTTCATCGTCACCGCCCGCCGCGGCGATCCGCGGTCCCACCCGGAGCCCTGAGCGGAGAGCCGGATGCAGTTCATCTGCCGAGTGGGGACGCCGGACGGGCGGGTGCTCGAGGAGACCTTCGTGGCGAGCGACGAGCCGGCGCTGATGAGCGAGCTGGGCAAGCTCGGCTATCACGTCTTCGAGGTGCGGCGGCGCGGCCTGCCGCAGAAGGCGCGGCTGTCGCTGCGCGGGCGGCGCCGCAAGGCCATCCCGGTGCAGCAGTTCATGGTGTGGAACCGCGAGCTGGCGGCGCTGCTCAAGGCCGGCCTGCCGCTGCTCCAGGCGCTCGACATGATGCTGGAGCGGATGGCCAACCAGCACTTCAAGGCCATCCTCACCGACATCCGCGACCGCATCAAGAGCGGCGAGGACCTGTCGCAGGCGTTCGAGGCCCACGCCGACCTGTTCCCCCGCCTCTACCCCTCGACGCTCAAGGCCGGCGAGAAGAGCGGCGAGCTGGAGCAGGTGATCCGGCGCTTCATCCGCTACATGCAGCTGGTGCTCGACGCCCGGCGCCGGGTGGTGTCGGCGCTGATCTATCCGGCGGTCCTGGTCTGCCTGTCGATCGTCATGATCTCGGTGATGATGGTCTACGTGGTGCCGAAGATCACCGTCTTCTTCGAGAACCTGGAGGTGGAGCTGCCGTTCATGACCCGGGCGCTGATCGCGGTCTCCACCTTCGCCCAGCGCAACGTGGCGCTGCTGGCGGTGGGCGCGCTGATCTTCTTCCTGGTCTTCCGCGCCTGGAGCCGCACCGCGGGGGGCGAGCTGGCCCTGGACCGCGCCAAGCTGAAGCTGCCCTTCCTCGGCCCGGTGCTGCACCGCTTCGCCATCACCGAGTTCTGCCGCTCGCTCGCCACGCTGCTCGCCGGCGGCATCCCGCTGGTGCCGGCGTTCGAGATCGCCACCGGCGCGGTGGGCAACCGCGAGGTGCGCTCGCGCATCGAGCCGCAGATCCAGATGGTGCGCGAGGGGCAGCCGTTCTGGGAGGCGCTCGACCGCAGCGGCGTGTTCCTCGACATGTCGATCGGCATGATCAAGGTCGGCGAGGCCACCGGCTCGCTCGACGAGATGCTGGGCAGCGTGGCCGATTTCGTCGACGAGCAGATCGAAAGCCGGATGGCGCGCATCCTGACGCTGATCGAGCCGCTGATGCTGGTGTTCATGGGCATCATCGTGGCGATGATCCTGATCGCCATCTACCTGCCGCTGGTGAGCGCGCTGGGGCAGAGCAAATTCTAGGACGCCGGGCGGTGGCCGGGCGGCAGGCAAGGAGCGGTAGACGATGATCGCGGCCAACGGACATCCGGTCACCGACGAGGAGACCACCCGGGAGACCCTGGAGCAGCAGCGCACGCGGCTGGTCGGCGAGCGCCGCGACGCCGAGGCCTTCGCCGCGCGCTATGGCCTCGAGTTCGTCGACATGACGCGCTTCCGCATCGACAACGACCTGTTCCGGCGGGTGCCGTTCGAGCTGATGCTGCGCTACGGCTTCATCCCCGAGGCGCAGCTCGACGGCCGCCTGGCGGTGGTGATGGCCGACCCCTCGAACGTGGTCAAGATCGACGAGCTGGAGCTGCTGCTCGGCCAGCCGGTCGAGGTCAAGGTGGGGGTGCGCTCGGCGATCGACGAGATCCTGCAGAAGTCGGAGAGCGCGCAGCGCGTGCTCGACGAGGCCAGCGAGGATTTCCGCATCCAGCTGGTGCAGGAGGACGAGGACGGCGAGGAGGTGCTGTCGATCGACCGCATCACCGCCGACACCAGCCCGATCATCAAGCTGGTCGATTCGACGATGTTCAACGCCATCCAGCGGCGGGCGAGCGACATCCACATCGAGACGCGCGACAGCGAGGTGATCATCAAGTACCGCATCGACGGCGTGCTGTACCAGGCGATGGAGCCGATCGACAAGCGCCACCACCAGACCATCATCAGCCGCATCAAGGTGATGTCGGAGCTCGACATCTCGGAGAAGCGCGTGCCCCAGGACGGGCGCTTCAAGCTGCGCCTGAAGGGGCGCACCATCGACTTCCGCGTCTCCATCATGCCGTCGGTGCACGGCGAGGACTGCGTGATCCGCATCCTCGACAAGGAGTCGATGAACAAGGAGTTCAGCAACCTGCGCCTGGACATCCTGGGCTTCGACGAGGAGACGCTGCGCAAGCTGCGCAAGTTCATCCGCGAACCCTACGGCATGGTGCTGGTGACCGGGCCCACCGGCTCGGGCAAGACCACCACCCTCTATGCCTGCCTGTCGGAGATCGTCTCCTCCGAGGACAAGATCATCACCATCGAGGACCCGGTCGAGTACCAGCTGCGCGGCATCACCCAGATCCCGGTCAACGAGAAGAAGGGGGTCACCTTCGCCCGCGGCCTGCGCTCGATCCTGCGCCACGACCCGGACAAGGTGATGGTCGGCGAGATCCGCGACGAGGAGACGGCGCAGATCGCCATCCAGTCGGCGCTCACCGGCCACCTGGTGTTCACCACGGTGCACGCCAACAACGTGGTCGACGTGCTCGGGCGCTTCCTGAACATGAACGTCGACCTCTACAACTTCGTCTCGGCGCTCAACTGCGTGCTGGCGCAGCGGCTGGTGCGCAAGATCTGCCCGCATTGCAGGTATTCTCTCAAGCTGACGCACCAGCATCTGGAAGAGAGCGGCCTCGATCCGGGGGTGTACGCCGACTTCACGTTCTACGAGGGGCGGGGGTGCATCGAGTGCAACGGCACGGGCTTTCACGGCCGGGTCGCGGTCTCGGAGCTGCTCGACCTCTCGGACCATATCCGGGAGCTGATCCTGGACCGCCGGCCCGCCTCGGAGATCAAGCGCGCGGCCAAAGAAGAGGGGATGACCTTCCTGCGCGAATCGGCGCTCGAGAAGGTCTTCCGGGGAGTGACCACGCTGCGTGAGATCAATAAAGTCACCTTCGTCGATTAGCGACCGGGCCGGCGGGAGCGCCTGGTGGCGGCGGCTGCTCGGGTTCGACCCGGTGCCGGTGCCGCCGCACGTCTTCTCGCTCGACGCCGAACGGCTGCGCTACGGCCAGTTCGTCCGCGACCGCCACGGCTTCCGGCTGCGCGCCTTCCGCGAGCGGGCGCTGCCGCGCGATCCCTTCCAGCACGGCCCGCTCGGCGGCCCGCTGCGCGACCCGGCGGCGTTCAAGGAGCTGGTCGCCGGGCTGGTCGGCGAGATCCCCGGCGGCGTGCGCGAGGCCTCGCTGGTCCTCCCCGACGCCTGGCTGCGGGTCACCTTCAGCGAGAGCGGCGAGCTGCCCAAGACCTCCGAGGCGCTCGACGAGGTGCTGCGCTGGAAGCTGCGCCGCCTGGTCCCCTTCCGGGTCGACGAGCTGCGGGTCGGCGCCACCGAGGTGCCGCCGGTGCCGGGGCAGGAGGAGCCGCGCCGCCTGCTCCTCGGCTTCGCCGTCGAGCAGCTCCTCGCCCAGATCGAGGAGGCCTTCGGCGCCGCCGGCGTGCGGATCGGCCAGACCTCGAACGCCAGCCTGTCGCTGCTCGCCGCCGTGCTCCCGCCGGCGGCCGGCACCTTCTCGGCGCTGGTCACCGTCGGCGAGGAGGGGTACACCCTGATCTTCTCGCGCGGCGGCGACCCGGTGCTCCACCGCTACAAGGGGTTCACCGGCAACCTCCCCGAGGCGGCGCGGGCGAGCTTCGTGGGTCGCGACCTGCGGCTCACCCGCAACTTCCTCGACGAGCACTTCCCCGGCGCCACCATCGGCTCGGTGCTGCTGCTCGCCGCCCCCGACCTCGAGCCGATGTGGCTCGACCGCCTGGCGGAGGGGCTCGGCGCCCCCGCGGCGCCGGTTGACGGCCGCCACCTCCCGCCCCTGCGCGCCGAGGAGTCGAACGTGCCTCCCTGGCGGAGCCTCGCTCCGATGCTCGGCGCCGCCCGGCAGGAGATGTCATGAGCCCCGAGATCCCACCGTACGACGAGGCGCCGGAGGGCCCCGCGGCGGCGGGGCACGCC
>JASLEW010000330.1 GCA_030150965.1 Thermoanaerobaculia bacterium
GCGGCGCCCGCCGCCAGCGCCGCCACCAGGCGGCTGGCGCTCAGCTCCCTGCGCCGCCCTTCGGGTCCGAGCACCACCAGACGCCGCCTGCCCCAGCCGCGCCTCCGCAGCAGGACCGCCAGCGCCCCTCCGGGCTCCGGCAGCCGCAGGACCGCCGGCGCCAGGCCGGGCAGCGCCGCCCCGAGCTCGTGCCACCCCACCTCCAGCCGCTCGCTCTCCCCGGCACTGGCGGCCGCGCCGCCGCCGTCCTCGCCACCCACCGCCGCTGCCAGAGCACCCAGCGCCGCCGCCTCCTCGTCCGGGCGCCACAGCCACCGCCCAAGCTCCAAGAGCTCCTTCTCCTGCCTGCTCATCGGCCGCTCGCCGGCCGCGCCCCTGCCGCCGATCCACCCCCTGCGCCGCCAACGCTCCCCATCACCCGCACCGCCCGACGCCGTCCTCCTCGATCCGCCCCTCCCTCAGCCGCAGCCGCCGCCAGCCCGGCCCCCCGAGCGCCGCCGCGAACCGCGCCTCCGCCGCGAGCATCGCCGCCAGGCGCGACCCGCCCCGCCCGGCAAGCTCCCGGGGCGCGCCGTCCTCGACCACCCGTCCGCCGTCCAGCACCACCACCCGGTCGAGCGCCGGCCAGGCGACCTTCCCGCGCAAAGCCTGGGAGGAGGCCCTGCGCCAGAGCAATATCGAGGATTTCCATTTCCACGACATCCGTCATACATTGGCCTCCTACCTGGCGATGTCCGGCGCGTCTCTCCCGGAGCTCGCCGCCGCCCTGGGCCACAAGACCCTCGCCATGGTCCAGCGCTACGCCCACCTCGCCCCGGCGCACACCGCCAAGGTCGTTGCGCGCATGGCGGAGAAATTCCTCTCGTGATCGAGCCACCGCTGGCTGGTCCCGCCACGGTGCGCTCGCTGATGCTCCATCTCCATAATGGCCAGGGTGGCCTCGATGAGCAAACCCAGCGGCAAGAGCACTGTCGCTCTCTCGATCGCTTGTAGCCTTCGCGCCACGCCACTTCGCCGCCACCGCAGCCGCGGGGCTCACGAGCAAGAAGATCGCCAGCAAGCGCTCAGGCGGCATCAGCGTGCGCCAGCGCCGCCGCCCGGATTGAAGCTGCGCGGGAGACCGCCGGCGGATGAAGACCTAGTCGCAGGTCCGGAGGGTTGAGTCAAGATCGATCGTGCGGTGATCCTGCCTCGACCTCCTCTACCACCCACCTCCTCCTTGAGATCCCGCTCTCCGCGGAAGTAGCAATCGGCGTCCTCGAAGGCCGGCAGCCGGGTCGTGGTGCGGCTCAACAATTCATCGCCCGCCGGGTCTACCACCATACGCCAGGACGCTCGAGAACGCCTCAGGCAGAGAGGCATCGAGACCAGGAGCCCGCAACCGTGGACTACGTCGATTTCGTCGTCGGCTTCCAACCACCGGAAATGGACTCTTACGCAACCGCAGTCGTGACCTCTCCTGCCGGGCAGACCCGCCAGCCGCTACACCTCGACGTCACAGGGGTCTTTCCGGGACTCCCCGACCTTGGCCGCCGCATCCGGCGCTCGGCGGCCGATGCCGGAGGTGCCATGCGGGATCTCTCTCCGCCCACCGGCCCCAGCCCCACGCGGGTCGGCGCCGACCTTCATCGAGCGCTGATCACCGGCGAGATCCAGCGGCTCTTCGCCACCACCCGGGGCATCGCCGCCGCCCGCAATGCCGGACTGCGTCTGTGCCTCGATTTCGACCTCGGCCATCCAGTCCTGGCGCGACTTGCCAGGCTACCGTGGGAGCTGCTCTTCGATGAGGAGAGGAACCGCTTTCTGCTGCGCGGCGATCGGCGCCTGCTGCTCGTTCGATCGCTCGCCGTGCCCGAGTACGCTGCAGATCTCGCGGTTCCACCCCCGCTCCGAATTCTCGTTGTCCTCGCCAATCCCGCCGGCCTGCCAGCGCTCGACCTCGATGACGAGAAGCAGCGCATCGCCCGGACACTCGCCGGCCGCACCGGCATCGAGGTGCATTTCCTCGCGCAGCCAGATCTGTCCGACCTCCGTCAGCGCGTCCTCGAATCCCACTGCCAGGCGCTGCATTTCATGGGCCACGGCCAGTTCGAGCCCAGGACCGGAGAGGGCACGATCGCCCTCGCCAGTAAGAACGGCCAAGCTCAACTCGTCAGTGGCACCGTTCTGGCCCAACACCTCTGCGATCTTGGCCTGCGACTCATCGTCCTCAACGCCTGCAAGACGGCGGAGGTGGCGGGCGGCGCCGTGCCCGACCCGTTCGCTGGCGTGGCTGCAGCGCTGGTCCACGGCGGATTGACGGCCGCCGTGGCGATGCAGTTCCCGATCTCCGACCCGGCCGCCATTCGCTTCAGCGAGGTCTACTACCAGCGGCTGGCCGCCGGTGACCTTCTCGATCTCGCGATGTCCGAGGCCCGGCTTGCCCTCCATACCAACAGCCCAGACTCGTTCGAATGGGCGACCCCTGTCCTTTACCTGCGTGTCTCGAGCAGCCCCATCGTAACGCCCACCCAGACTTCACGGTTTCTCCAAGCGTGCTCGCGGCTGCGAGGTTGGATTGTCCCTCCGGGCAACAGGGGCTGGACCGAGCGCCTGCTCGAGCAGCGCCGGTTCAGCCTGCCGATCGGCATCTGGCTCGTCACCTCGCTATGCACCGCCTCCCAGGCTCTGGTCTGGTTCTACCTCGGCCTCCTCGCCAAACAAGCCGCCGGCTATTGGCACGGCTACTACGCGCTCCTCACCCTGGCCGCACTGTGCGCCCCATTTCTCACTCTGCGTTGCGCCATTGCCCTGCCACCGCGTCTCTTCTGCCGGAGCGCGGTCGCGGCATTCCTCCTCGCCTCAGGCGTGTGGTTCGCCCTCAACCAGCTCTCCTCCTGAGCGTCAAATGCTTCTCGCCCGCACCCCTCTCGAATTCGCTCGATCAACATTCCAACCACAATCCGCATGGTAACGGGAGAAAGCCTATGCTCCGTGCCCCGACCAGGAAAGCGCTATGCACCTGCGTTCTATTTGCTCTATTCGCCGCCACGACGAGCTCAGCACAAGAGCCCGCGCCCACACCTGCGATATATTCGCCCTTTGCTATTGTGGCGATCCAGCCTGCAGACCAGACGTCGCAAGTCGTGCAGCTGACCCGCGTTGAAAAGCAACTGGGCGGACCGGATCGATCCTTCGTCGACGGAACGATCTCTTTCGATCGCGCGACCGCCTACTCCCTCCTTGCTCCCCAGCCCCAGGCGCGCATCACGCCTCTCCTCCGCCACGACGCAAAGCTTTACGTCGTGAAGTTCGACTTCACGCTGAACAGGTTGCAAGGCGAGCGGCGTTGCCGGCGGATGACGCTGCGCCTCGTCGTCGACGATCCCGAGGCTGAGATCGTCTCCTTGTTCCCCCGGCGAATCAACGTCACCGATCAGGCCCCTAAGACTCTGACCGTCAACGAAGTCGCGCTCCTCAGCGCCGCTGAAGGCTTGACGGGCCCCTTCCCGGTCGAGGGCCTGGAGCCAACGATCTCGGGCACCATCAAAGAAGGCCGCATCCTGGAGTGGACATTCTATGCCCCTGCCTCCAGCTCGCTCTCACCAGGTGCGAAGAGCGTCTACTTCGTGGTCAGAGTGCCAGACAGCCGGGAAAAGACACCGCTCTCGGCCGCGTGGGCAGCCGACGTCGGCTCCTACAGCTTTGGCCGCTGGTGGTGGCCGGAACCCGCCACAAGCGAGACCGTGAAACGCGCTGTTTCGTTGCGATGAGGGGCCAAGGAGCGACGCCATGAACCAACAACTCGAACGACCTGGCCTGGTACTTCTGCCTTTTCTTCTCCCGCTGGTGGCACTGGCAATCTGTGCCGCACCGGTTTATGCTGCTCCAGCCGTTCTAACCCTGACCGGCGAGACCCTGCCCGCGGTTCACCTCCTCCGCCTGCCAGCTCCAGTGGGCCCCCCCACCGGCCCTGCTGGAGCCGTCGCCGATGGCTTTCGGGCCTTCTCACCGGCCGAGGAGACAAGGGCCCGCGAGTCCCTCAGCACCCTCTTCGCACAGGCGAGTTGGACCTTCTTCAGCGATGGAACCTTTCGCTTTGTACCGTCTCTGAGCGCCGACATCCGCGACGATCTCTTCCCCATCACCGGGACCTACCGCCGGCAGCGCGGCACGATTGAGTTCCGTGCGTACCGCAGCTCGTCCCTTAAGGCCCGTGCCTCCCTCGACGGCATCATCCATGAGACGCCTGAGGGCGGCCAGCTCGAGGCCGTCTATGCCGTGGCCGCGATCCAGGTGGAGCTCGCCAGCGTTCGCCAGGATCTCTCTTCCGCGCCTTCCTTGGCTCGCCCTGCCTCCGAGCAAGTGGGCGGAGTATCGATTCCCACTGTCTTCGCGGTCTCCCTCGATGGCCTGCTCGATGGCGAGGCATTGCCGCGGCGCCAGGCCGAGCTCAAAGTCTTGCCGTCCAGCGTTGGCAGCCGAGAGCCGCTCGCCCTGAGGTTCGAGACGGTCGGGCAGATCTCCAATGGTTCTTTCACCTGGGCATCGGCCAGCGAAAAGTCAATGCGGCTGGAGCTTGTGGTTCAAGGCGGCGCCGTCCGGGCCCAGGTCGATGCCCCGGAGGGCGACGTGCTCGCGCCCTCGTGGTGGGCAGCTTCCCGCGAGCCCGGCCTGTCAGGCATCAGCGTCCCATTCGGAGCCCTTCACGGACAGATCCGCTTTACGGTCTCAGGCGACGAGGTAAGTGGTGAGATCGAGGCCACGGGCTCCGAGCTCTCGGCCGCCCACCGTCATAACCACCTCTATAAGGCGAGCTTTCACGGCCGTAGAAGCGATTCGACCCTCGCCGACCCCAGTCTAACCGCGGAGCCGGCCCCCGGTGTCCCGTCGGCCGCCCTCCCCCCGGAGGGGCGGGAGTTCGCGATCACCCTCACCGGTACGACGGAGGCCGGCGAATTCACTGCCATCGATGGCCAGTTCTTCCTGCTGCCCCAGGGAGAGAAGCGATTTTCGCTCACCCTTTCGACTCCGGGCGATCTCCGCCCCGGCTGGCTGACCGCCTCTTCGAACCTGACGATCCCCGTGCTCTCGCCGGCACAGAAAGTCACCTTGACCTTGGGATCGCCCGCTGCTCCCCTCTCGCAGGAGTCCGCGTGGGCTACCAGGGATTCCCCAGCTCAGAGCGGCAGCGTTCTGGCCACGGCGCAGAAGATCCTCCTCAGCTTCACCCTGAGCGGCGAGCAGATCGAAGGTGAGATCGAGGCCGAGGGAGTCAAGAGCACGGTGGCCGGTGGTCCGTCGCACTACCGGGCCATCTTCCGCGGACAGGCCAAGGTGAACCCGGCCGCAGCAGCCGCACTCCAGGTGATCGGGCCGTTTGACTTCACGGGTCACTTTACTGTCGGAGATGGAGCTGAGAGCGCCGGAGACGACCTCATCCTCGAACGCAACGGTGCTCGCCTGCGGGCAACTCTCACCAGCCGTCAAGGCCCGCCCTTGCAGTTTGTCGGTTTTGAGATGGAAGGGAGAGCGGATCTCGCGCACGAAACCGAAACGGGAGCGACCCTTTTCTTGCGCACCGTCGCCGGCGGCGACCTGCTGATCGGCTTGCGGCAGGATTCGCCAGCTGCACCGCTTCATCCTCTCGTCGCCCGGCGTGCGCCCATAGTTGTCCCCTCAGGTGCCACGGTTGGGGATATGAGCGACGCGGACGCCCTGCGCAACACGGGCCTCGACCTCGTCCTGGCCGGGCGTTGCGACGCAGCACGGCTGCCTCTTGAAAAGGCTTTCCAGATCTACCGCCAGCAGGTCGAGGCTGCAGCTTCACCGGTGCACAAGCCGCTCGCCCTGACGCTCATGGATCAGGTGCTCGGCAGGTTGATCGGCTGTGATCTCGCGGCAAGAGACTATCCCTCCTTTCTCGCCGATCTGCGAAGAGGAGCCAAGATCCTGCACGCCCTTCGCTCCGCCGAGGAGGCGCAGCCGGCGATCGCAGTCAGGAAGGTGCTCCAGCCGGCCGAAGAAGCGCTGGAGTTCTCGCAAGCCGCCCTCGCTCAGCGCGAAGGATCTCTCGCGCAGCTGGCGCAAGCGCCGCCAACCCCTCGGGTCCGGACCATGCCCGCCCCGGTCCTGGCGGAAGCTCTCGCCGGCACCCTGGCTGAGGTCCGTTCCCTGCGCGCCGCGATCGCTGACCACCGTGCGGCACTGCGCCAGCTGCTGGTTGAGGTGGACCATGGAAACCGCTCTCCTGAGCAGGCGATGGCTGCGCTCCTCCAGCAGAGCTCACGCCTGGAGGAGAGCGCAAGGCTCGGGTTCTCCTCGCTGACGGCACAAGCGAAGAGCATTCTGGAGAAGTACCCGATCCTCCTGGAGCAGCGGGATCGCTACTGGCGCCAAGCGCGAGAGGTCACCACCATGGACGCCGCCATGATGACCGCCATGGAGAGCGAGCTCTTCCTCAAGCTCAGAAATCAGCCCGGGCTGGCCAAGCCGTGGGGAGAGTTCCTGGTCCGGCAGGCGGAGGTGGGAGTTCTCTTCGAAGGGGTCGAGATTCAAATGCAGACAGCACAGCAGCGCCTCGCCACCCTGCCCTCGAGCGGCGTGCGGTGGACCGCCGGCGACACCGCGATCGAGGCCGCGCATCGCCTGGCGCAACAGCCCGGCCTCCTTTGGGCGCGCGCCGTCAAGGACCCCACGAAGGTCCACCTGCTCGAGGATCTCCAGTCTTTCTTTGGCGAGCTCATCCTGGTCCTGCTCGAAGCAGACCAGGACCGTGCTGCGCTGGTGGTCGCTGAAGCGGCCCGCTCCCGCGCCCTGCTCGATCTCCTGGGCGGACGCGACAAGATCCGCGAGCAACGGGCAAAGCATCCTTTGCAGACTCCAGCAAGGGACCTGCCCAGCCCGGACGCCGTGGCACCGCTCCCGCTTGAGGAGCTGCTCGACATCGTCCACCGCCGACAGAGCACGACGATCGAGTACTTCTTGACGGAGAACACCCTCGCGATCTGGGTCATCTCGCCGCAGGGTACCGTCCATGCCTTCACCGAACCGCTGGCCAAACACTTCCCTCCGAGTGAGGGCTCTCCCCGTGAGGCCCTCAGGAGGGCGCTCGCTGAGCTTCATGGTCTTCTCGACTCATCGCCGGCCGATCATGCCTCCGGCTCCACGGCGGACCGCACGGCCGAGCTCCTGCACCAGCTGCATGCTCTGCTCATCAAGCCGATCCCCGCGCGCCTCCTGCCCGACTCCGCGGATGCGCCTCTGACGCTCATACCCCATGCCGAGCTCCTGAGCGTTCCGTTTGCAGCCCTCAAGGACTCGGCACAGCGCTACCTCGTCGAGTCGCACACGCTGGTGTACGGCCCGTCGCTCGCAGTTCTCAAGTTCAGCCGCGAGGACCGGGAACGCCTGGGTTCCCACGAGCCTCACCTTCTGGCCTTGGTCAATCCACGGCCCATGCCCATGGCCGAAGATGGCAAGCGCTGGAACGACCTCGGAGATCTCGCGGCGGTCTTTCCAAACATCGCCGCCTTCTTCCCTGAATCCGAGCGGCTGGTGTTTACCGGAGAGGCGGCGACCAAGGCGACGCTCATCGGACGTGTCAAAGAGGCGACCGAGCTCTGCCTGGTCACCCACGCCAAATTCCTCGACAAACCCTTCGACCCGCTCGATTCCTATATCGCTTTCGCGGCCGGCGCCGGGCCGGACGACGGGTATCTGAGAGTCCCCGAGGCGTTCTGGCTTGACCTGCATGCCGAGCTGGTCATCCTCTGGGCCTGCGAGACCGGCCGCGGGAGCTTCTCCGGTGACGGGGTCCAGGGCCTGAGCCGGGCGTTCATCTGGGCGGGCGCGCCCAACCTCATGGTTAGCCTCTGGTCGGTGCCGGCGCAGGCCAGCGCCGTACAGATGTACGGATTTCATCAGCTCTGGCGCCAAGAGGGACGCTCGCTGGCACGGGCATTGCGCTTGGCGCAGCTCGAACAGTTGCAGCTCTACCGCGATCAGCCGGGCATCTGGTCCGCCTTCGTGCTCTACGGCGAGGGTAACTGAGAGTCCGCATGCGCCGACCGTGACCAGGGGTCGGCCCGCTGCCTTCGCGGTCATCATCGAAGAGCAGCGGACCGGCTCAGCCGCTCGCTGGCGAGGCCGGCGTTGCCGTCAGAGCTGATTGTGAGGCATGTACCAGGTTGGGTTGCTGCGAAAGTACTCCAGCATCCGATCGACCCTGCCGATGAGCTCCCCCGCTGTGGCGTGGACCTGCATCCGCTGGAGCACGAAGGCGGCATCTTGATCCTGGGCGCCGATTCGCCTCATCAAGGCGATGAGATTCTCTTGACTGACCGGAATATAGCTATTCCCGGTTGCTCGTGTGTAGGCATCCTCCGCGAGGGTGACGGCTTTCACGATCAGCTGCTGACGCTGGTTCAGAGAGTTCCACCACGCCTCCCAAGCCTCACGCGAGAGTCTCTGCATCTCGGGGATGTTTATATAAGGGTTCGTCGCCCACAAAGGTGCCAAGGCGGCGAGGTTTCCGAAGATAACCAAGACCACGACGGCGAGTCCGATTCTGCGCACAGCTGCGCCTCCTCTCGAGATCCTCTGCCCGTAAGCGGGTCAAAGGGAATCTACCTACCTCCGGAGACACGCTCTGGAGCAAGTTGTTTGTTGTCCAGGGCAACCTGGCACTCGCGCTGAAGCGACCGGTCGCGCTCAAGGCCCAAGCCAGCGAGCGCCTTCGGCCGAAGCTCTCCGCCAGATCTTCCCATCGCCCTCCGGCATCTCGCGAAGAGAGTTGAAAGCCCTCCAGGTCGCAGCGCTCGCCGTCCCGGCGAGCGCTCGACCAAGGAGGCCCCGCAGTGCCGCACCCCTACCGCATCCCGCTCACCACCGACTCCAAGCCCACCCGCGAAGGCCAGAAGACCCGCCACCTCCACGCCGACCTCCTCGCCCTCGTCCTCGCCCCCACCCTCTGGGATCTCGGCGCCGCCCAGAAGGACCGCACCCGCACCCTGCGGCCGGTCTTCATCGCCTACGCCGCCTCCGACCTCGAGGCCCGCGCCTTCACCGCCAACCTCCGCGCCGGCCACCCCGCCGCCCAGGACCAGGGCCAGTACCATCACCAGAGCCACGGCTCCCCTGGACTCTCCCGCCCCGCTCGCCCACCGGTCTCCGCCTCGAGATCCCGCGCTCCGCCGGCTTCCGCTTCGACCCCCATTCGCGCGACGGCGCCACCCTCACCCTCGCCTACCTGCCCGTCGCCTTCGCCCTCCAGCCCGCCGCCGCCGAGCCGGCCGCCATCCGGTTCCTCTTCATGCCCCCGGCCTGGTGGATCGACCGCGAGGCCGCAGCCCTCCCCGAGCTCGGCGCCGACGCCCGCGAGGCGGCCCTGGCCGCCTGCTTCGTCGCCCACCTCGACCGCCGCACCCCCCTGCCCATCGTCAGCGACCTCCGCTTCCACCTCGCCCTCTACCGCGCCGCGCGCGCCGCCGGCTGGTGCCACGAATCGGAGATCTCCCCCCACGCCGTCGAGCACCTCCACGCCGCCGGCTGCGAGGCCCTCGGCTTCGAGCCGCCCCTCGTCGTCTCGACCACTCGCGCTGACCTCGCCGTCTTTCTCGCCCGTCAGACCGCGCTCCATCTCCCACGGCTCCAGACCCTTCAGGAGAACTCAAACCATGGCCCGACTTGCCTCCCAGGCCCTCGCCGGCTACTACCCGACACCGCCCCAGATCCTGCCCAGCATCGCCTCGCTGGTTGAGTTCCGGCCATCGTCGGAGCCCAGCGCGGCTCACATCCTCGTCGATCCGTGCGCCGGAGACGGCGAGGCCATCACCACCCTCGCCCGCCTCTGGTTCCCCGCCACCGCCACGACCACCACCTCCGCCGCCGGCTCCGTGCCCGCCGCCCCCGACATCCGCGCCATCGAGCTCGAGGCCGGCCGCCATGCCACCCTCGAGACCCGCCTCCTCCACGGCCAGCACCACCACGCCGACGCCTTCCGCTTCGCCATCGCCGACGCCGACCGCCCGGGCGAGGGCGCCTCCCTCCTCTTCCTCAACCCACCCTACGACACCGACAGGCTCCACCGCCGCCTCGAGCAGCGCTTCCTCGACCGCTGGACCGCCTGCCTCGCGCCCGGCGCCGGCGTCCTCCTCTTCCTCGTCCCGCACCACGCCCTGGCGGCGAGCGCCGCCCACCTCTCCCGGCATTTCGACAGCCTCCACGCCTTCCGCCTGCCCGCCCCCCACTTCGCCGCCTACCGCCAGTGCCTCCTCCTCGGCCGCCGCCGCGCCTTCCCCGCCCCGCCCACCAGCCGCCAAATCCACCGCATCGAGCGCTGGGCCGCCGATCCCTCGCCGCTGCCCGAGCTCGCCCCCCGGCCGGCGCCGCTCTGCACCTTCACCGTCGCCCGCCCCCAGCTCTCCCTCACCGCCCTCCGCCTCGACCTCGGCCACCTCTTCGCCGGCTTCCGCCCCTGGGCCGCCTCCCGCCTCACCACCACCCATCTCACCGTCCGCGACCTCGTCGGCGGCCGCCACCCCGTCGCCCTCCCGCCGCGCCCCGCCCACATCGCCCTCGCCCTCGCCTCCGGCTCCCTCAACGGCAAGCGCATCACCGCCGACCGCCCCGGCCTGCCGCCCCTCCTCGTCAAGGGCTCCCTCGACCGCCCCTTCGTCACCGCCGAGGAGCGCTTCGACCGCCACGGCGAGAAGCTCGGCGAGGTCCTCGTCCAGCGGCCGCGGCTGACCCTCCACGTCCTGCGCCTCGACACCCTCACCTTCCACCAGCTCCGGCCGGGGTCGCTGCCCACCGGCAGCCGCGACATCTCCGACTTCACCGACTTCAACGGTGCCGACCTCGTCGCTCAGCATGGCGCCAGCCTCGCCCGCCTCATGCGCGAGCAGTTCCCGGCCCTCCACGACCCGGCCGACCCCCGCCACGCCATCCACCTCCCCCGCCTCGGCCGCCGCCCCTTCGAGCGCCAGCGCCACCTCATCGCCGCCGGCCTCAAGCTCCTCGCCCGCGGCGACAACCCGATCGCCACCGCCGAGGTCGGCACCGGCAAGAGCACCGTCGCCCTGTCGATCGCCGGCGCCCTCGCGCCCCCGCACTTCGCCGCCACCGCCGCCGAGCTCCGCCGCCTCGGCTTCGACACCCGCCGCCTCCGTCCGGTGCGGCGCCTCCTCGTCCTCGCCCCGCCACACCTCCTCGCCAGCTGGGCCGACCAGGCCGCCGCCGTCCTTCCCCAGGCCCGCGTCGCCGTCGCCCGCACCCTCTCCGACCTCGACCGCGACGCCGAGATCACCCTCCTCAGCCGCGAGACCGCCAAGCTCGGCCCCGGCGTGCGCGGCATCACCACCCGGCGCTGTCCGCGCTGCGGCGCCGACATCGACCTGCCGCCCGAAACCCTCGCCAGCGCCCGCGCCCGCTGCCAGCACCTCCGCAGGCAACCCTTCAACACCGCCGCCCGCCTGGCCGAAAGGCTCGCCGCTGTCCTCGCCACCTCCCAACCCGACGACCCGCACGTGCGCCACCTCACCCGCCAGCATCGCATCCTCCGGCTGTCCCTGGGCGACCCCGCCGGCGACGACGGCGCACCATCAGCCCGGCCCTCGCCGCCGCGGCCGGAGGCGCTCCGCGCCATCCTCCTCGACCTCGCCGCCCTCGTCGCCGACGTCGCGAGACGCCTCCGCCGGCGCACCGCCAGCCACCACCTCGCGGACGCGCTCCACCACCTCGCCCGTGCCTCCGGCAGGAGGCCCACGACCGCCTCCTCGCCGAGGCCACCCGCAGCCGTCAGGCCGTCGCCCTGGCGCGAGCCCAGACCCCCACCGCCTGGACGGCCGAGACCTACCACCAGAGCGCCGCCGACCGCGACCTCACCGAGCTCGCCGCCGAGGTCCTCATCGGCCCCGCGGCCGACGCCGGCGACCAGGCCAGCGACGATGCCTCAGACGCCTCGGCCGCCCTCGCCGCCCTGTGTCAGGCCGGCAAATGGACCGAGACCGCCCCCTGCGGCGAGCCCCTCTACCAGGCCGTCCCCGAGCCCCGGCGCCACCCCCTGGCGCGCGCCATCCTCAAGCGCCACCGCCGCCGCTTCGACCTCCTCATCCTCGACGAGGTGCACGAATACTCCGGCATCGGCGCCGCCCAGCAGAAGGCCGCCCACCGCCTCGTCGAGCTCCCTGGCGTGCCGGTCATCGCCCTCTCCGGCTCGATCATGGGCGGCTACGCCAGCTCCCTCTTCGCCAACTTCTGGGCCCTCTCCCGCCGCTTCCGCCGCCACTTCCGCCGCGGCGAGAAACAGGCCTTCGTCAGCCGCTTCGGCTACCGCAAGGTCTTCGTCGAGACCGCGGGCGACGCCCAGGCCGAGATCGTCCGCTACGGCGCCACCGACGACCTGCCCCCCTTCGTCCTCCGCTACCCCGCCGAGGCCGGCGGCCACCCCGTCGCCCAAGCCCGCACCTTCCCCGCCGCCTGGTTCACCCCCAAGGAGCGCTGGATCGTCGAGCGCCTCGCCGACCACCTCCGCGACGGCCGCAACGTCCTCCTCTTCCTTCGCCACACCGGCAGGACCGGCCTCGCCCGCCGCTACCAGCAGCTCCTCCTCCGCCACCTCGGCGAGCCGGCGGTCTTCCTCGACGTCACCAAGGTCCGCGCCGCCGACCGCGAGCGCTGGCTCGACGACACCGTCATCCGGCCCCGCCGCCGCCTCCTCATCACCCATCCCCGCGCCGTCCAGACCGGCCTCAACAACCTCGTCCACTTCTTCCGCGCCATCTGGGTCGAGGGCGTCGACTTCGACGCCCGCGCCGTCCGCCAGGCCAACGGCCGCCTCCACCGCATCGGCCAGACCCGCGACGTCCTGATCGAGATCCCCTACTACACCGAGACCGGCCAGAAGACCGCCCTCGACCTGGTGGCGAGAAAGCTCACCGCCTCCCTCCAGGTCGATGGCCTCTCGATCGAGGGAGCCTTGGAGAGCGCCGGCGCCAACCTCGACGACGAGAGCGCCCAGGCCGCCATGAGCATGGGCCAGGCCCTCTACGACGCCTGGATGGACCACCGCTCGCGAGCCCGCGACAGCACCGCCGAGCCCAGCGCGCCACCGCCAGCCCACGACGGCAACTTCACCCCGCTCACCGCACGTGTCCCCCTTGGTCCTCCCCAAGCACCCCCAGTGCGATAGTATTTTTAAATGTGGCTTCGCTGAATAAGGAAGCGACCATGCCGGCTTCGCTCCCGCAGATCGATTTCAAGCGCATCCGACAGCACGAGTCGAGCCAGCAGCGAGCGTGGGAAGAACTCTCCTACCTGCTCGTGCCCGACATCGCGGCGCTGCCGGCGGGCACGCTTTTGGAACGGCGCGCCGCGCCCGATGGCGGTATCGAGTTCTCCTCGGTGGCCCCCGACGGCACGGGGCGAGGCCGCTGGGCGTGGCAAGCGAAATTCTTGTTCCGACTCGACGACAGTTCCTTCGCTCAGATGAGAAGGAGCATCGACAGCGCACTCAACACAACCCCCGACCTCAAGCGGTACACCTTCATTCTCCCGGTGGACCGAACCGCGCATCGGCCGCGGCGCGGTCGGAGTGAACTCGAGAAGTGGGCCGACCACGTCAGTGCATGGCAAGATACGGCGGCCGCGCGCGAGCTGGACGTCGAGTTCGGCTACGTCGGACACTCGGCCATGCTCGCCGCATTGCAAGCGCAGAAGCACGCCGGCGCTCTGCGCTACTTCTTCGACAATACCCTCCTTACCGACGAGTTCTTCCGACAGCAGGTCGAGCGGGAGATCGTGAACCTGGGCGAGCGCTACGACCCAGCCGTCCATGTCGAACTCGAGATCGGGGACTTCTTCGCCGCGGTTTGTCGTTCTCCGCGCTTCGTCCGGCGCCTGACGGAGGTTCTCGGTGAGATTGACCGCAATGGAGACGCCCTGCGCACTGCCCCTGGTGGCGACAATCAGCTCGGCGCGGCCGTCACAGCGGCCGAGGGCTCCATTCGCGTCGTCGCTACCGCTGCCCGTGCGGCCGCCGAGCGCATTGGCGCACCGGACCGCGCGGTCTTCACAGAGCTCACGACTGCGACTCGATCATGTGAAGAAAAGCTGGCGGACGTTCAAGCTCGGGCCCGGGAGGTGCGCGATGAGCTACGCGAGGAAGGCACGCGCGCTGCAATTGTGGCTGACACGGTGAAGGTACGCCCAAAAAGGAGACAGCGCTCTGCCGCGGGCTCCCAGGAAAGAGCTCTCGACGGCAGAACGAAGGCGCTCTACGATTTCGAGGCGGGCCTCTGGCGGTTACGTGCGACCGTCCGTGAAGCGCTCGAACTCCTCACCAGCCAACAGGTGCCTGCCGCCGAATGTGGCGCCCTCCTCCTCGAAGGTCCGGCCGGGGCCGGCAAGAGTCATCTCGTGGCCGACGTCGCGAAGCACAGGATCGACAACGGCATGCCCACCCTGCTCATCCTGGGACAGCACCTCACGGTGGGACCGATCTGGCGGCAGATCGCAGCGGTGACCGGTGTCGACCTGACGAATACGGAGCTTCTTCAAGCCCTGGAGGTGGCCGCGCGCCTACGCGGTACCGGTCGCGCCCTGATCGTGGTGGACGCCATCAACGAGGGCGCCGGGGCTGGGCTCTGGCCCGACCAGTTGGCTGGATTCCTGCGCGACGTGGCCAGGCATCCCTGGATCGCCGTCGCCCTCACCGTGCGAGACACCTATGCGCCGTCCATGCTCCCCACTTCGTTGACGACCGACGTCATCGTTCGCGTGAAGCACCCCGGTCTGAGCGGGCACGAGGAGGAAGCACTGGCCCGCTACGCGGAGCACTACAAGCTTCGCGTTCCGGATGTCCCACCGTTGATACCCGAGCTCACCAACCCGCTCTTCCTGCGCAGCCTCTGCCGGTCGGTGAAGGTTCGGGGGCTCTCTGCCATCCCACGGGAAGCAGCGAGTCTCGCGTGGGTGTTCGACGGTCTGATCGCGGCCGTCAATTCCCAACTCTCGCACCCTCACCGCCTCAATGTTGACCCGCTCGAGGACCTGGTCGGACGTGCGGTACGCGCACTCGCGGAGGCCATGCTCGACACCGATAGCGAGGCCCTTGCCAGCGATGCTGCGAAGGAGATCTGTGAGGAGCTCCGCCCTGAGAGAAGACACAGCAAATCCCTCTTCGCGGGCCTCATCGCCGAGGGCGTGCTGCTACGAGAACGTGCGCGCAGGGGTGACGGTGCAGACGCCGTGTTCGTCGAGCAGGTGCGGTTCACCTACCAGCGCCTCGCTGACCACCTGCGCGCCGAGGCGATGCTCGCCAGGTACCCGACGAACGACCGCCTCGCCCGAGCTATCCTCCACCTCGCGGCCGGTGACCATGCCTGGTCGAGGGAAGGGCTGCTCGAGGCACTGGTCCTGGTCGTGCCCGAGCAACGCGGCATCGAGCTGGCCACTCTCCTTGGCCTGGGACCGGCAAGGCGGCGGCCGGCGGGCCCGGCAGCACGCGGGCGCAGGTCACCTTCCGCCACAAGACGCGCCTGGCTGCAGGGCGTGCTCGAGAGCTCGCTCTTCAGCACGTTGGCCTGGCGCGCCCCGCGTTCGCTCACACCGCAAACGCTGCAGCTCATCAGGCGTTATCTTGCCATCGGCGCCGTCAGCACCTGCGACTGGCTGACGCTGCTTCTCGGTCTTGCCTGCGTGCCAGACCATCCGCTCAATGTGCTGCGCATCGATCGAGTCGTCCGTCGCATGTCGATGCTGGAGCGCGATACGGTGTGGTCAAACGAGGTGCTCAGCATCTGGTCGGCGGACACCAACCCTATTGCTCGCACCATCGACTGGGCGTGGTCAGCAGCCGAGCAGCCGCCCGCGGAGGTCGCAAAGCTCGCCGCGACGCTGCTGGCGTGGCTGCTGACGAGCCCGAACCGCCGCCTGCGAGACACCGCGACGAAGGCGCTGCTGCGCCTGGCTGAGAGACGCACACGACTGGTCGTCGCTCTCCTCGACAGCTTCGCGGACGTGAACGACCCGTACGTCATCGAGCGGCTGCTGGCCGTGGCGTGCGGCCACGCGATTCGTCATCGCTGGGTCGACGCGGGCGGATGGCTCGATGACTTCGCCGACCTTGGAAGGCGGGCGTTCGATGTGGCGTTCGGTGGCCCCGCGGTGCCCGAGCACCTGCTGATTCGGCATTACGCGCGGACGTGTGTCGAAGTCGTCCATGCCACGCTCGCCGCACATGGTCGCCCATTCGATCGCGACCTCGCCAGGACGAGACCACCCTACGGGTCCTCTTGGCCGATCACTGCCGCAAACCTACGGGAACTCGCACAACGCTACGGCCGGAAGAGCAGCAAGTTCATCTGGGCAGCGACGGAGATGGGATACGACTTCGAACACTACGTCGTCGAGCGCGGCATCGCGACCGACTTCGTGGTGCCCAACCAGGCACGACTGCAAGCGGTACGACAGAGCACCACAAAACGAAGGATGAAGGCGCTACGCGCGGCAATCCTCGGCACGGTTGCCCTGAGGCAACGAGGGCCGCTGCTCAGGCAGATCGACCAGCTCCTCGCGTCCGACGACTACTCGATGGCTGTTCAGGCTGGGTGGGAGAAAGTGCGTGCGGCTGTTCCTGCCCAGGCGGCCGCCGTGAACGAACTCCAAAATGCCGCGTATCGTCTCCACTTCGAGGACCGGAGCCCTGTTCGCCCCGATCCACGGCTTCTCGTGCGTTGGATCGGTGAACGCGTTCTCGATCTTGGCTGGACCCAGGGCCGATTTGGCGAACTCGACAGGATGCTGGCCGGTGCCCGCGACGCGGGTTGGTCGGAAACGGAACGATTCGGCAAGAAGTACACATGGATCGCTTTCTACCAGCTACTGGGTCATCTCGCCGATCACTGCCCCCTGAAAGACGAGTGGGGTGATAGCTCTCCCAAGTCGTACGAAGGTCCCTGGCAGATCAGCAACGCGACAGACCTTGACCCAACGGTACTGCTGCGCGGCGATGAGCCTCCCGAGGGTACTCCCGCGGGGCGCCTTGGCAAGTTGCGTGTCAGTGGTGAACGGCTGAACGCCTGGTGGCTTGCCGGCTATGACCACACGCTCAGCTCTTCCGGCAATGACTCCGCCTGGTTGAACGATACTGAAGACGTCCCGCGGCCTGCGCCTCTCGTGTCGGTTCGTGACCCTCGCGGCCGCGAGTGGCTCGTTCTCGAATCGCATGCCAGATGGCGGGTGCCTTCAGACGAGTCCCGCAACGAGTCCCGACGGCAGCTGTGGGTGCGCACGCAGGCGAACCTCGTGCCGCTCCAGCACGAGCAGCGGATCGGCCGATGGGCCACCGAGCGGAACTGGATGGGCCTGTGGATGCCGACCCCGTTCGAACACTCCGCAGGGTTTCTAGGCGGGTACCCCGACCTTGCGCCCTGGCCTGCCATGATCGAAGCTGCCACCAAGGAGCACCGCGGCGTCGACAAGAGCCTCGCCGGCTTCGGACAAGATTGGATTCGCGCTGGCCTCGAGGGTGGTGATAGAAAGAGAGAGCGGGCCTTTCCGATTGCTCTCGCAACATCCGATTACAATCAAGAGGCCAGCCGAGACCTCTCGGCTGTGGCTCTTCCACCGGCGATCCTTCCGTCACTGTTCCTCCTCGATCTGCTCGGAGGGCGCTGGGCGGGGGCAGACACCACCCTCGCACCCAGCCTGGCGCTGGGCCCCGTCGAGACCGAGTACTCGTGGTTGGCGTCAGGCGACCTCGTCGCCTTCGCCTCGGCGGGGAGACAGTATGGCAGCACAACGATGTTGTGTGTTCGAGCGGAGCCGCTCCGCCGGGCCCTCGCCGATGCCGGTCTTTCACTTTGGAGCTGGGTCCTTGGCGAAAAGATCTACTGGAGTGGACGCGAGCCTTCGAGCGACCGGGCCGAGATCTTCGGTGCGGTGGCCCTGGCGCCATCACTCGCACTCTGGGGTTGGACGGTCGAGCACCTTCGGTGGGGGCGAGATCATAAAGAGGTACGGAAAAGGCTGGCAGCGGAAAGGCCGCTCGGCGTGCGCAGGAGATGAAGGCCTGATCTTTTTCGTGCTGACTGTTGAGATCAGATTCAGCTCTATCTGAGCGGGCTCCCCTGCCACGCGACGAGGAAGTTGGTACCGATCGTCTCGACCTTTGCCACGAGCACTTACTACGACTCGACTCAAGCGCGCTGTTGGCAGCTGCTCGTGACCCGGGGGATTGGCGTTGCCGAGACGACGAAGTACAGCCTGACCAATGCCACGTCGAGGTGGGAGACGTTCTTGTCCGCCGTCGTCGCCACCAGGGTGAACGGGTCGTCGGGCGCCGTGGCGTGATAGATCAGATAGGTGCCGCCCGCTTGGCGGTACTCAATCGGCCGCCAGCTGAGGCGAACGGCCAGCCGGCCGACGGCCACCGCCGCCAGGCCGGCCGGCGGCACGGTCTCGGTCTTCTTCCAGTCCTTGCCGCCGGCCTGCCTGCGATCGAAGAGCGCGAGCAGTGAGGGATCGCCGAGCGCGAGAGCGTTCCAGCGCAGGTCGATGCTGTCGCCGCTGCGGCAAGGCCGCGATCGCGGCCGGGGGATCGAGCTGCTGCTGCAGGCCCGCCAGCGAGTCGAGCGCCGGCAGGGTTGGCCAGGCCGAGGCCGGCGAGGGGCCTGGTCGTGCAGCGCCCTGCTCAGCCGCCTCCCTGCCTTGCCAGCTCGCGGAGGAGCTGAGCGGTCGTGTACGTCGCGATCCCATGTCCCTGCAGGTCGCGATCGTTGGTCCACAGCGGCAGGCCCAGCACCGCCGCCAGGGCCAGGGCATGGGCATCCTCGGGGTCGCGCTGCGCCAGCGCCCGCTCCGCCCAGGCGAGCCGATCGTCATAGTCCCGCGGGGCGTGGAGGCGAAGCGGCAGCAGGGTCCATTGCAGCTCGACCAGCTCGGCCGCCAGGCCGTACTTCCCGGCCATGGAGGGGAGGTACTCCTCGACCTCCCGGGCGTTGAACTCGGTCACATGGACCGGGATCTGGTGCTCGAAGAAGATCCGGGCCGCGGCCTTGCCGATGACCGCCGACAGCAGCACGTTGGCGTCAGCGACGACGCCGGCGGAAAGCATCGAAATCCCGCTGCACCTGCCGCTCGGTGACGCCGCCCTGGGCGAGCTGCCTGGAGAGGTGCCTGGCCAGCACTCTGCCCAGCTCGTGATGCAGCTCCGGCGGGAGCCGGCTCGCATCCTCCAGGGGGAGGTAGAGCCCAGACAGCTTGCCGTGCCGGGTCACCAGCAGCGGCTCGGCGCCACCCAGGAGCTCGGCTGTCCTGGCCCGGATCTCACGAATCCCAGCAATTCTCATACGGTCCAGTATGACGGGTTCCTGTCCTGTGTCAACACTTGTGTACACTTGACGGACGAGCAACTCGGCTGCTGCCTGCACCGGTGAGACCACGCCAGCCGGCCGCCCAAGCGAAGGCTTCCCCAGTCACACCGCGGACGCGCTCGGCAAAGACCTGTTGACCCGTGCGCCGCGCTTCCTGCAAGGACCCCTGCGCCGCTCTCCGGCAACGCCAGGTCCCGGCAGCCGGTGGTCCCAAGATTGCAAGAGCTTCGGCTCCGGCAGCGCTTAGAAACGAGCGTTCAAGGAGAGGGCCATGAGCTGGATCGTCATTCTCGGAATCGCCGTCGTGGCCATCGGCCTGGTATCCCTATCCGGCATCAGGGTCAAAGGCGGCCGTCCGGCTGGCCGCACCCACCTCATGACCGCCGCCCGCATCTGCCTCGGCATCCTGGTGCTGGTCCTGCTGCTCGCCTTTGCAGGCGTGTTCAAATAGCGACGCCGCGGCGGCTCAGCATTCGGCAGCTGGGGCCGGCCGCGATCGAGTATAGCCGTAGCCGTGAGGCTCTCTCTCGGGACTCCTCCCACGGCAGCGACAAGCTCACCCCCTTGGCCTTGAGCTCGGTGTGCACGGCCGCCCAGTCCACCACCGGCCGCTCGGCCTCCGGCACCCGCTCGACCAGCGGGTCGAGCCGACGCTCCGGCACCTCGTCGCCGGACAGGTGTCAGCGAGACGCCTAAATTCCCCCCATGCCGGACGCTAAAATTCCCCCCCTCCTCGCCGAGCCGCTTGCGGTCGAGGAGGCGAGCTGATCATGCGCTGGCAAAGAAGCGAGTCCGTCGCGGTCGCGGTCCCCGTAGGCACTCCAGGCCGGCGCGCGCTACGCGCCTGGGAGGGAGGCTGTTGCCCCCCTTCCAGGTTGGCGGTCCCGGCGACGGCCGCCCTCCCGTCCCCCACCGCCCGCCCAACGCACGCATGGGC
>JASLEW010000343.1 GCA_030150965.1 Thermoanaerobaculia bacterium
GTCGTCACGCTCGCCCCGGTCGCTGCGGCCGAACCGTTGCCTGCCGCCGGCGCGCCGGCAGGAGGCAGCGCCTCGCCGCGGCTCCAGGGCGAGAGGTCGCGCCCGAGGAGCGCACCCAGGCGCGCCACGTCCGCGGCGAGCCGCGCGCGCAGCTCGCGGGCCAGCACCGGGTCGGGTGCCGGCCGCGGCGGGCCCTGGTGCAGCTTCATCTGATCGAACTGCATCCGCCGCCGCACCTCCGGCGGGACGTGGCGCAGCTGCCGGATCGCCTGGACGCGGGCGAGCTCGGCCGCCCGCCGCGGATCCAGCTCGGCGGCGAAGTCCTCGTCCACGCCGAGGAAGGCGAGCGTCCGCCGGTAGACCGCGGCGGTGTCGCGCACCAGGTCGTCGAACAGGATGCAGTGGACCTGCTCGCGGCCGAAGACCGCCAGCCAGCGCTCGACCTTGGCGGCATAGGCCGCGCCGTCGGTGTACTGCAGGCCCTCGGGGAAGTAGGCGCCGGGCGGCAGGCGGCGCCCCGCGCGGCGCTCCGGCTCCGCCGCCAGCGCCGCCGCGAAGGTCGGCAGGTCCTCGTTGCCGGTGCGGGTGAAGAGCGAGTAGAGGGAATGCATCATGCCGACCGGCTCGCGCAGCAGGATGACGATGCGCGCCGCCTCCGTGTAGGCGCGGATCTCGAACGGCGCACGCCGCGACGCCAGGTAGTGCACCGAGCTCTCGCCGGCACGCGGGCGCTCGCCGGCGCCGGCGAACAGGGACAGGTAGAGCGCCTCGTCGCGGATCGCGCCGGGCAGAGGCGTCAGGTCGCTGCCGAAGAAGTGCGGCTCCTTGTGCACCGAGGCGTGGATCTGCGGGTGCTGGCGCAGGTAGGCGTAGAGCGAGGTGGTGCCGCAGCGCGGTGCGCCGACGATGAAGAAATCGGGCTTGCGCGGCGCGCCGCCCGGCCGGGCCCCGCCGTCGCTCACCCGCGTCCCGCCGGCGACTCGACCGCGCTCAGCAGCGTGGTGACCACCTGCGCCACCGATTGCAGGTCCCTGAACGTCTCGACGGTCAGCAGGTCGTCTGGCACCACGACGTCGAAGCGCTTCTCGATGCAGCTGATCAGCTCGACGAGCACCACCGAGTCGAGGCCGAGGCCGTTCTCGAACAGCGGCACGGCCGGCGTGAGGTCCTGGTAGGCGACGTCGACGTCCAGATCTTCGACGATGATGCGCTTGAGCCCTTCGAGCACCTGCTCCGAGGTCATTTCCGGTCCTTTCTCTCTGTCCTTGTGCAGCCCGCGGCGTGCGCCCGCCGCCTGCTAGTGTCCCGCACGGTTAGTTCGTATGGTAGTCGCGCCGCAATCCGGCTTCCTGGCCAGGCGCGCCGACGCAAGCGTAGCAGGGACTACGGTGAGGAGGCGCAACGCCGCCAGGGAGCCGGAGAGCAAGCGAATACCATACGAACTGGCCGTGCGGGACACTAGCGCCCCGGGCCAGGACCGCGGTCGACGTCGCGCGGCGCTCCTCCCGCCGCCATCCGCATCCCGGCCGCATCCAACACCGGCGCCACCGCAAAGCGGCGGCGCCGGTGAGCCCCGGTCCCGACCTCGGCCGCCGGCGACGTTCCACTCGCCGCTCCTTCGCCCCATCTCCGGGTGGCAGCCTGAAGACGCAGATCCCTGTCGTTCTCCTTCAACAGCCGGAAGAACAGGGCCGCGCTCACGGCTTCAGCTCGCCGAAGATCGCCACGTAGGGGTCGTACCGGAAGACGCGGTTGCGCGCCCCGCCGGTGATCTCACGCAGAAGGCCCAGGTCCACCAGCCTGGCCACAAGGTCGTTGGCCACGGGGTAGGAGCGGTCCAGGAACTCCTGGACGAGCTGCACGGTGACGATCGGGCGCTCGAAGAGGCGATCGAGAAGCTGGACACCCGCCGTGGAGCTCCTGAGGCGGGAGGTGACCAGGGCGCGGTGCTCCTCACGCAGCCGCAGGATGCGCCGCGCGGTCTCGGTGCCCTCGCGCGCGACCGCGCGGACTCCCTCGAGGAAGAAGCGCACCCAACCCTCGACGTCCCCATGGTCGCGCACCGCCTGCAGGCGGTCGTAGTACTCCTGGCGCCGGCGCTTGAAGTCGTAGGACAGGTAGAGCATGGGCCGGCGCAGGATGCCCCTGGAGCAGAGCAGGAAGGTGATGAGGAGCCGTCCGATGCGGCCGTTGCCGTCGAGGAATGGGTGGATGGTCTCGAACTGGGCATGGACGAGCGCCGCCCGCACCAGGACCGGCAGCGGATTCGGGTCATGGACGAAGCGCTCGAGGTCTCCCATCGCCGCCGCCGTGTCAGCGGGAGGCGGCGGCACGAAACGGGCCTCCGTCAGGCCGCAGCCGTGAGGGCCAATCCAGTTCTGGCTGCGGCGGAACTCGCCCGGCGTGCGCTCGCTGCCTCGGACGCCGCGGAGAAGCTCGGCGTGGATCTCGCGCAGCAGCCGCAGGGACAAGGGCAGGGTGGCGAGCCGGTCAAGGCCGAGGTTCATGCTGCGCACGTAGTTGACGACCTCGGTGACCGCCGCCGGGGCGCCCGCGCGCGCCGCCCGCGCCTCATGCTCGAGGATATCTACAAGCGACGCCTGAGTGCCTTCGATCTGCGACGAGAGCACAGCCTCCTTGCGGACGTACATGCTGACGAAGAGGTCGGGGTTCGGCAGGAACTCGGTGGCCGCGTCGAGACGGGCCAGCTCCTGGTCAGCCTCGGAGAGGAGGGCCAGCAGGCGGGCATCGTAGCGCAGGGGCGGGTCATAAGGCAGCGCCGCCGGCAGGAAGGCCCGATATCCTGCCGGCTGCGTCACATAGCGACCCGTGCGGCCAGCTCCGGCCATCCCCCCTCCGCAGTTAAGGAGGACCTCACCATGAGCTCATCCCGGCACTCATATTAAGGCAAATTGGCCGTCCACTTGAACAAGGAAGGCGGAGGGATGCCTGTGTCAAAGCCGGTATTAGTACGAGCTCAAGGTGAAGGTCTCGTGCCGGCTCGCCTGCCCCCCTGCCGCATCTGCTCCGCCTCTTGACTTGGCCCGGGGGTGACCTAGAGTAAACCGCCATGGCGCAACGGGGTCGTGAGGAGGCGGGAGCGTGACCGCCCGGCTTGGGCAGGGCGGCCGGCAGGCGGCTGCGCGGGCAGCGGCGCGAGGGTCCAGCGCGGATTGGTGGGGGCGCATTGCCCAGGACCTGCGGTACGCCGCGCGGCTGCTGCGGCGCAACCGGGTCTCGTCGGCCATCGCCATCGTCACCCTGGCGCTGGGCATCGGGGCCACCACGGCGATGTTCAGCGTCGTCCATGGCGTGCTGCTGCGCCCCCTGCCCTACCCGCATCCGGAGCGGCTCGTCGAGGTGGCGGAGATCAGCGCCAAGGGCCACCGGATGGAGCTCGCCGACCCGAACTTCGCCGACGTCCGCGCCCAGGGACGCTCGCTCCAGGGGGTGGCGGAGCACGGCGCGGCGGCGGAGGCGGTAGGGGCCGGCGGCGACGCGGCGCGGCTGACGGTGGCGTCGGTGTCGCGCGACTTCTTCGACGTGATGGGCGTCCGGCCGGCGCTCGGCCGCGGCTTCGCCGCCGAGGATCAGCGGCGCGGCGCGGCGCCGGTGGCGCTGGTCAGCGACGCCTTCTGGCGCCAGAGCCTGGGTAGCACCGCCGACCTGGCGCGGGTCCGCCTCACCGTCGGCCAGCAGCCGGTGGCGGTGGCCGGCGTGCTGCCGCCCGGCTTCGCCTTCCCCGACGGGGCGGCGGTCTGGATGCCGCGCGAGCTGGACGACGTGTACCCCAGCCGCACGGCGCACAACTGGAAGGTGGTCGCCCGCCTGCGCGACGGCGTGACCCTGGGCCAGGCGCGCGCCGAGCTGAGCGGCATCGCCCGCCAGCTCCAGCGCCGGTACGGCAGGGACGTCGACCTGGTGGACCTGGGCGTGACCCCGCTGCGCGACGCGCTGACCCGCGACGTGCGCGGCGCCCTGCTCATCCTGCTCGCCGCCGCCGGCTCGCTGCTGCTCATCGCCTGCGCCAACGTGGTCAACCTGCTGCTGGCGCAGCTCACCGCCCGCGACGGCGAGCTGGCGCTGCGCGCTGCGCTCGGCGCCGGACGCCTGCGCCTGGTCGGGCAGCTCTTCACCGAGGCCCTGCTGCTGTCGCTCGGCGGCGGGGCGCTCGGCGTGCTGGTGGCGGTGTGGGGCGTGGCGGCGCTGGTGGCGAGCGCGCCGCCCGAGCTGCCGCGCCTGGGCGGCGTGGCGGTGAGCCTGCCGGTGCTCGCCTTCTCCCTCGGGCTGTCGGTGGCGGTGGCGGCGGCGCTGGGCCTGCTGACCGCGCGGCGCGCCACCGCGGGCGCCCTGCAGGAGGCGCTGGCGGAGGGCGGGCGCGGACAGTCGGGAACGCCTTCCCGGCAGCGGCTGGCCCGCGCCATCGTCGCCGCCGAGCTGGCGATGACGCTGGTGCTGCTGGTCGGCGCGGGCCTCCTGGGACGCAGCCTCCAGCGCGTGCTCGCCATCGACCCCGGGTTCCGCACCGAGCGGGTGGTGGTGATGAGCCTGGCGCTGCCCGATGCCGCCACCTCCGCAGACGGGCGGCGCCGGGTGCGCCTCCTCGACGATCTGCTCGATGCCGCCCGCGCCCTTCCCGGGGTGCGTGCCGCCGGCGGCAGCAGCACCCTGCCGCTCACCACCGGCCTCTCCAACGGCACCTTCGTCGAGCTGCCGCCGGGCCAGGAGCCGCGGCGGATGGAGGACCTGGAACGCCTCTTCCACGGCAGCGCGCGCACCGGCAACGCCGAGTTCTGCGTCGCCGGCCCGGGCTACTTCGAGGCCCTGGGCATACCGCTCGTGCGCGGGCGCCTCTTCGACCGGCGCGACACCGGCGACGCCCCGCACGCCGCGGTCGTCAGCCAGGCGCTGGCCCGCGCGCAATGGCCCAACCAGGACCCGCTGGGGCGGACCCTCGAGTTCGGCAACATGGACGGCGACCTGCGCCTGCTCACCGTGGTGGGCGTGGTCGGCGACATCCGCGACCGCAGCCTGGAGGCGCCGCCGCCGCCGATCGTCTTCGTCGACTACCGCCAGCGCCCGCGCGGGACCGCGGAGTTCGACGTCGTGCTGCGCTCGGCGGGGGACCCGTCGGCGCTGCCGGCGGCGGTGCGGGCGATCCTGCGCCGGCTCGATCCCAGCGTTCCGCCCACCTTCAACAGCTTCACCGCGGTGGTCGCGCAGTCGCTCGCGGCGCGGCGCTTCGACATGCTCCTGGTCGCGCTCTTCGCCGGCACCGCGCTGCTCCTCGCGGTGATCGGCATCTACGGCGTGATGAGCCACGCGGTGGCGCGGCGCACCCGCGAGGTGGGCATCCGCATGGCGCTCGGGGCGCAGGCCGGCGACGTGCTGCGCCTCATCCTCGGGCAGGAGGTGCGGACGACCCTGGCCGGCGTGGCGGCGGGCATCGCCGGCGCCCTCGCCCTCACCCGCTTCCTGCGCTCGCTGCTCTACGGCGTGAGCCCGACCGACCCGCTCACCTTCGCGGTGGTGGCGCTGCTGCTGGCGGCGGTGGCGCTCGTCGCCTCGTTCGTGCCGGCGCGGCGCGCCACCGAGGTCGATCCGCTGCACGCGCTGCGGTCGGACTGAGCGGCGACACCCCGGCTCAGGCGCCGGGCGGGCGCCGGCGAGGAGCAGGCGAGCCCCGCGGTTCCCGAACGGCAGGATGGCAGGACGGCGCGGCTCCCTGGAAGCGTCCCGAGCGGCGCCGTGCCCCGGACGCCGCCCGGAAGCCGATCTTCGGGTCAGGCGCGCGCTACGGAGGTGAGCAGACGCAGCCGCCGTTCACGCATTCGGCGAGCTCGTGAAAATGGGAGCATACCTCCTTCTGCTGCAGGGTACAGCACTGGGTGAGGCTGCTCTTGACGGCGCCGGCGGCATGGGACGCCGGCAACCGTCCGGGCAGCAGCGCGGCGAGGGCTACGGCACAGAGCGAGAAGACGAGCTTCGAACGCATCATGGCCTCCGCGAGAATCAGGGTCTCTCGTCACCGGCGTTGGTCACGAGCCTGATCCTCAAGTAAGGTGCCACGGCGCACGGGGAGTGAGCCGGGCCACGATCGGGCCGCTTTCGGAGATGCGCCCTCTACCCCGATGGCGCCGTCTCCTCCTCGATGGTGAGGGCGCTCGGCACCAGCCAGACGCGGCCGTCGCGGGCGATCAGGTTGGTGGCCTCCTCGGGGCCCCAGGTGCCGGCCGGGTAGGGGGCAGGGTCGGTGAGGTCGCCGTCGCCCCACGTTTCGAGCACCGGCATCACCAGCTTCCACGCCTCGTCCACCTGGTCGCCGCGCATGAACGGCGTGGCGTCGCCGCGCATGACGTCGAGCAGCAGCGTCTCGTAGGCCTCCGGCTCCGGCACGTTGAACGCGCCGCGGTAGGTGAAGCGCGTCTCGACGGTGGTCAGACGCATTCCCGACCCGGGCCGCTTGGCCTGGAAGCGCAGCACGATGCCCTCGTCCGGCTGGATGCGCAGCAGCAGGCGGTTGGGCTGCATCTCGCCGATGGCCGACGGCGGGAACGCCTGGTGCGGCACCGGCCGGTACTGGATGCAGATCTCCGACGCCGTGCCCGGCAGGCGCTTGCCGGTGCGCAGGTAGAACGGCACGTCCTGCCAGCGCCAGTTGTCGACGAACAGCTTGAGCGCCACGAAGGTCTCGGTGCGCGAGCGCTTATCGACGCCGCCCTCGGCGCGGTAGCCGGGCACCTTCTGCCCGTCCACGAAGCCGGCGGTGTACTGGCCGCGCACCGCCACCTGCGGCACGTCCTCCGGGCGGATCGGGCGCACGGCGCGCAGCACGTCGAGCTTCTTGTTGCGCAGCTCGTCCGAGGAGAAGGTCACCGGCGCCTCCATCGCCACCAGGCAGAGCAGCTGCAGCAGGTGGTTCTGCACCATGTCGCGCAGCGCGCCCGAGTGGTCGTAGTAGCCGCCGCGGTTCTCCACCCCCACCGTCTCGGCGACGGTGATCTGCACCGAGTCGATGTAGCGGCGGTTCCACAGCGGCTCCTGCACCGAGTTGGCGAAGCGGAAGGCGAGGATGTTCTGCACCGGGTCCTTGCCCAGGTAGTGATCGATGCGGTAGATCTGCGATTCGTTGAAGGCGTCGGCCAGGTACTGGTTGAGCTCGCGGGCGCTCGCCAGATCGTGACCGAAGGGTTTTTCGCACACCAGGCGGGCGTGCGCCACGTCGGCGGCGAGACCGGCGTCGCGCAGGCCGCTCGCCACCATCTGCACCACCGTCGGCGGGGTCGCCAGATAGAAGACGTGCGTGGCCGGCGCGCCCCAGGCGCGGTCCAGGTCGCCCAGGCGCGACGCCAGGCCCTTGAAGGCGGCGGGATCGGCGAAGTCGGCCCGCTGGTACGAGACGTGGGCGCTGAACTTCTGCCAGGGGTGGTTCTCCGCCTTGCCCTGGCGGGAGAAACGGTCGATGCCGTCGCGCAGGTGGGCCAGGTAGTCCCCGGCGCTCAGCTCGCGGGCGTCGATGGCGATGACCTCGAACTGCTCGGGCAGCGCGCCGTCGAGCCACAGGTTGTAGAGCGCCGGCATCAGCTTGCGCCAGGCGAGGTCGCCGCCGCCGCCGAAGATGATGAATGCGGTGGGACCGGGACGATTGGCCATCAGGGCTCCTCCGTCACCGCCAGCCCGTGGGAGGCGAGGCGCTCGCGGGTCGGCTCGAGCCCCTGATGCCAGATCGCGTGCATGCCCAGGCTGGCGGCGACCTCCACGAACATCGGGCGGTCCTCGATGTAGACGACGCGCTCCGGTTCGGCCTGCGCGATGTCGAGCGCCACGCGGAAGATGTCCTCGTCCGGCTTGCGGAAGTGGACATAGGCCGAGACGATGAAGAAATCGACGAAGCTGTCGAGACGGAAACGCCGGATGCGGTCGGCGGTCAGCTCGCGCCCCTCGTTGCTGACCACTGCCACTTTGATGCCATGCCGCGCCTTGAGCCGGCAGACCAGGTCGATCATCTCGGGAAAGGCGCGCGCCGCGCCGAGGATGAAGGCGATCACCTCGTCGTGGGAGAAGGGGCGCGGCTCGTAGAAGACGACGCGGTCGAGGTAGGCGGCGAGGCCCATCTTGCCCGACTCGTAGGTGTCGTAGGTGAGGTTATGGCGCTCGTCCATCGCGGCGCTGTCGAGGCCGAAATGCTCCGCGGTGCGGTGCCGCAGCGCGCGGTCCCAGCCGTTGGTGAGCAGCACGCCGCCCAGGTCGGTGAACAGGTGCGTGATCGGCTTGTCGTCCATCGAGGCCCTCCTCTTCTCCCCGCCGCCACCCGGGCGGCCTTCCTCAGTTGAGCCGCAGATAGAAGACGATGCCCGAGCGGAGGCGCAGCGTCACCCGGTCGGGCTCGATCCTGTCCACCGTCACCTGGTCCAGGCCCTGCCCCGGACCCAGCACCTTGCCGTTGAGCACCACCACCGGGCTGGCGTCGGAGTAGGCGATGCCGGAGAGCTTGACGGCGGAGCCGTCGCCGAGGCGCACCTCGCCGGCGTAGGTGCCGCCGTCCGCCGCCACCGGCAGGCCGCCGTGCCCGGTGGAACCGCCGCATCCGCCCCGGGCGCCGGCCTGCCGGTGGCGGCGGACGGCGGCACCTACGCCGGCGAGGTGCGCCTCGGCGACGGCTCCGCCGTCAAGCTCTCCGGCATCGCCTACTCCGACGCC